>CAKMQH010000127.1 GCA_927911515.1 uncultured Neisseria sp. | reverse complement strand
GGCAGAGGCCGTCTGAAAACGACCAAAATGTTTTACAGCAACGGCCGACGACAGTCTTGCTTTTCAGACGGCCTCAAATAAAGAAAGCGCACCATGCCCGAAGTGATCCATTACCCCGAACGCCGCCGCTTCCAAATCGACATCAACGGCTTAGAAGCAGGCTACATCAGTTATACCGAACACAACGGAAGCTGGGACGTGGACCATACCGAAGTTTCGCCCAATTTCCGCAATCAGGGCATCGCCCGAATGCTGGTGGATGCGTTAATGGCATATGCCGATGCGCACGGCATCCCGCTTACCGCAAGCTGCGATTACGCGGCGCGGTTTATCAGCTGACCACTTATCATAGTGAGACAAAATAAGGCAAGGCTACGCCGTAGTATCCATATTTTGTTTCGCCATATAACAAAGAACCATGATTCCAAATAACACACTCAAAAACGTTTACCTCAACCACATCGCCGCCTTCCTGCCCAACGCGCCCGTCGGCAATGACGAGATGGAAGCCGTTCTCGGCATGGCGGGCGAGCTGCCCTCGCGCGTTCGGCGCATGATTTTGCGTTCCAACGGTATCCAAACACGGCATTACGCCATAGACCCCGACAGCCGCCGCGCCACGCATACCAATGCCGAACTTGCCGCCGAGGCAGTCCGTCGGCTGTTCGCACAAGGCATCAAGCCCGAAGACATCACCAGCCTGTCCTGCGCTACGTCCTACCCCGACCAAACCATGCCCGGACACGGCGTGATGGTACACGGTCTTTTAAATATACCCTCCTGCGAAGTGTTGAGCATGGCGGGCGTTTGCGCGGCAGGTATGGCAGCGATGAAACACGCCTACAACGCCATCCGCACCGGCGAACACGCCCACGCCGTCGCCGCCGCGTCGGAAAACGCTTCGGCGGTAATGCGCGGCGAAGTGTTCCAACACGAAACCGACCATAAAAAGCTGGAAAACGCCTCCCCCGAAATCGGTTTTGAAAAAGACTTTTTACGCTGGATGCTGTCGGACGGCGCGGGCGCGGCATACTTGTCCGACCGCCCCAATTCAGACGGCCTCAGCCTGAAAATCCGCTGGATAGAGCTGCTCTCCTACGCCAACGAAATGCCGCCCTGCATGTATGCCGGCGCAGAATTCCGTGACGGCGTGTTCGAAGGCTGGAAACACGCCGACCCCGAATACAGCCGCCGCCACAGCCTGATGGCGGTCAAGCAGGACGTAAAACTATTGAACGAAAACATCGTCCGATACACGGTGGAAAAACCGCTCGCGCAAATCGCCGCCAAACACGGCATCCGCGCCGACGAAATCGACTGGTTCCTGCCGCACTACTCTTCCGGCTTTTTCCGCGACCGTCTTTCAGACGGTCTGAAAAACATCGGCTTCGACATCCCGCAGGAAAAATGGTTTACCAACCTCTACACCAAAGGCAACACCGGCTCGGCATCGATTTACATCATCCTTGAAGAATTTATGCGCACTTTCCCATTGGAGCGCGGTCAAAAAGTTTTGTGCTACGTTCCCGAAAGCGGGCGTTTCTCAACTTGTTTCATGCTTTTGGAAGCGGTATAGCAAACTGAAAAAAGGTCGTCTGAAACTATGGAAATCAAAGACATCCCGCAAGATGACAGCGAAAGCTACCACGGACATCTGAAAGTCATTTACGGCACGCGCGACGGGCGTTACGAAGCCGCTACCAGCAGCGGCTGGCAGGACGAAGCCTACGCCACCGAAATGGCAGTCGCCGAACTCGACGAACAAACCCGCGCCGCCCGCGAAGCAGTGGCACGGGGCAAATATTCGCCGCTGTATTACCATATGTTCCGCTTCCGCCACGACGAAGCCGGCTTGGCAATGGCCGCGGGCGTATGGAAATGGCAACTCCGCCGCCACCTGCGTCCCGAAATCTTCGCCAAACTGCCCGACAAAACCCTGCAAAAATACGCCGACGCGCTGCAAATCAGCATAGACGAATTGAAGCGGACGGACGCGGATTAAGGCGAACCGGCCCTTGCTGACGGCGGCAAGCTGCCCTGATTTGTTTTTCAGACGACCTTACCTGTGTTTGAAACGCAGCCGCCTAATTATAAAAATACTTCTAAACAAATATCTGATTGACACCCCCATGACCGAATTCCCACACCAGCATACCGCCCACTGCGAAAGCGGCGTAATGTCCACGCTGCTCAAATACCACGGCCACGATTTGGACGAAGCCATGATTTTCGGCATCGCCCACGCGCTGACCTTTGTCTGGCTGCCCGTCGTCAAGCTGGGCGGCATGCCGCTGGTTTCCTACCGCATCGCACCGCGCGGCATCATCAAAAACACCTGCAAGGCATTGGGGCTGAAATTGTCCGTCCGCAAATTTTCCAATGCCCAAAAGGGACAAGACGCGCTGGATGCCGCGCTTTCATCGGGCAAACTGGCGGGTTTGCAGACCTCCGTATTCTGGCTGCCGTATTTCCCGCCGCAAATGCGTTTCCATTTCAACGCACACAATCTCTTGGTGTATGGCAAAGACGGTGGCGACTACCTGATCAGCGACCCCGTGTTTGAAACCGTGCAGCGCTGCGCCGCCGAAGATTTGCAGCGGGCGCGCTTCGCCAAAGGCGTGCTGGCGGCAAAAGGCATGATGTACACGCTGGAAAACGACAGGTCGTCTGAAAAAGTTCAGGCCGACTTGCCCACCATCATCCGCAAAGCCATACGCAAAAACGCCAAACAAATGCTCCCGCCTGTTTTTTCGCCGGCGTAAAAGGCATCCGCACGTTGGCAAAAAACATTGAAGCCCTGCCTGCCAAACGAAATGCAAAATACCAAAAGCTGTTCCTCGGCCATCTCGTGCGGATGCAGGAAGAAATCGGCACCGGCGGCGCAGGTTTCCGCTATATCTACGCCTATTTCCTCGAACAGGCCGCCCGTATCTGCGACAACCCCGCGTTTCAGACGGCCTCAGAACAAATGACCGCCATCGGTGACCAATGGCGGCAGTTTGCAGCGATGTGCGTGAAGCAGTGCAAAAAGCCGTCCGAAAACGGCTGCCGCGAAATCGCCGCATTTTTGCGCAAGATTGCGGATGATGAAGAAGCCTTGTGGCGGGGATTGTTGAAATAATGGGGAATCATGCGGTATCGATAAATTTTCTGTAAACGTTTGCGCGCAGGTAAACCGATGCCGTAGCAGTTGTTTGATGATTTCACTATGCTCCACCCATACTAAGGCCGTCTGAAACCATGATTCAAATCCAATCCCTCTCCCACCGTTATCCCAAAGCCGAAACTGCCGCGCTGGACAATGTGTCGTTCGATATTGCCGACGGCGAATGTTTGGGGCTGCTCGGCCACAACGGTGCGGGGAAAACGACGCTGATGTCGCTTTTGGCAGGCTTGCAGGAAGTACGGCAGGGCGAAATTTTGTTTGACGGTAAGCCGTTGCACCTGTTAAGCCGTAGCGAGCGGCAGAAAATCGGTTTGGTGCCGCAGGATTTTGCGTTTTATCCGCAGCTTTCGGTGTGGGACAACCTGCTGTTTTTCGCCTCGCTTTACAAAGTACGCGACAAAGGCCGTCTGAACGCGCTGTTGGAACAGACCGACCTGACCGCCCACAAAAACAAAGCGGCGAAGCATCTTTCGGGCGGGCTTAAACGTCGTCTGAATTTTGCCATCGGCCTGATTAACACGCCGCAACTGGTGTTCCTAGACGAAATCACGGTCGGCATCGACCCGCAGTCGCGCCGCTTTATCCTCGACAGCGTGGCGGATTTGACACGGCAGGGGGTAACGGTGGTTTACACCTCGCACTATCTGTCGGAAATCGAGCAGCTTTGCGGCAAAATCGCGCTGCTGCAACACGGCAAGCTGGTGTATCACGGCGGTTTGGACGAGCTTTTAAGCACGCAAACCGGTGTCGTGCGCTTTACCGTCGAACCGCCGCTGCCGCCTCAAACGCTGACCGCTTTGGGTGCCAAGCAAGTGGACAGCCGCGGCATGATGGAAACGACACACGATGCCGCCGCCGTTTACGCCGTCCTGCAACAAAGCGGCGCGCAAATCCGCTACTTCCAGCAGGGACACGGTTCGCTGGAAACGTTTTACCTTGATTTCCTGCGCAAAGACGAACCGGCAACAGATAAGCAAAATCTACAATGACGACCTCCTCCCTCCTCAAAGAACTCAAATTGCTCTGCCGCGACCTGCACGGTTTGGCGGTGTTATTTGTGATGCCCATCGCCTTCATGCTGATTATGTCGTTGGCGCTGAGCCGCGACCAAGACCCGCACACCGACAGCCGCATCGCGCTGGTCGGTGCGGCAGACGACAGCATCAATACCGCGCTGGCAGCCGCGCTGGAAAAAGAGCAGATTCATGTCACGCTGATGTCGTCTGAAAAACTGACCGACGCGCAAAACGGCTTGCACGACAAGCGTTTCCAACTGGTGCTGCACAACCCGAACGCCGCTTCCAGCAAAATCGCCGACAACAAAGCCTTGCAAATCTATGTACCGCCCGATACCGAGCCTTCGTGGCTGGCGGCGGTCAAAGGCGTTTTGCAGCAGCACTACACCCAAACGCGGCTGGACGCTTATTTCGACAACAACGACGGCATCAAAATCAACAATAAAAAACTGCCCCGCTCTATCCGAAAAGACATCCAGAAAAAAGTCGATGAAAAAAACGACGAGCAATTCGCCGCCGTGCAAACCTTTTTAGATAAAAAAATGCTGGAAGAACACTATCTGAGCGCAGGCAGCGGCAAGGTTGAAAAACCCAACGCCGTACAGCACAGCGTACCCGCATGGCTGATTTTCGGTATGTTTTTCATCATGATACCGCTGTCGAACGTCATGGCGCTGGAACGCCAGACCAACACCATCACCCGCCTGCGCCTCGCCCGCGCCTCCGCGTCCGGCCTGATTGCCGCCAAACTCATCCCCTATTTCCTGATTAACCAGTTTCAGTTTGCCGGAATGCTGTTGCTCGGCCGCTACCTGTTGCCCGAAATCGGCGTGCCCGCCCTCATACTCAACGGCAGCCTTGTTCCCTACGCGCTGTTGTCCGCCGCCGTCAGCGCAGCCGCACTCGGCTACGCGCTTTTGGTCAGCGTCTGCGCCAAATCCACCGAACACGCCGTCGTTCTCGGCGGCGGCGGCATCATCCTGATGGCGGCAATCGGCGGCATTATGGTCCCCGCCCACGTCATGCCCGAAACCATGCAGCAACTCACTTGGATTTCCCCGATGGCATGGGGCTTGAAAGCTTTTCAAGAACTGCTGCTCAACCGCAGCGGACTGGACGGAATCGGCCGTTACCTCATCCTGCTGTCCGCCTTCGCCGCCGCCACCCTGACCGCCGCCGTGCTGGTTTACCGCAGGCAGTTGCAGACGCAGGTACGGTTTTAGGTCGTCTGAAAAACGAGTGTGGCGGGTTGCACTAAAACACAAGCCGACATCCATCCATATCCCCCAAACACGAAAGCAAAAAATGTCCTACACCTTTACCTTGGCAGAACACGCGCTGGAAGCGGAATTGAAAAAGCTGATTCTGCAAGAAGCCGACAAGACCGATGATGTTGCCGCCGAAGACTTTACCGACGATGCGCCGTTGTTCGGCGACGGCAGCCCTATCGATTTGGATTCGCTCGACGCGCTGCAAATCTGCGTCGCGCTGCAACAGTATTTCCAAGTGCGGCTGCAAGGCGACCGCATGGTGCGCAAGCATATGATGTGCGTGCGCGATTTGGCGGCGTTCGTCCGAGCGGAGCATGGGGTATGAGCTGGGTTTGCGGTACAGCGGCCACCTCCGCGCTGAATCCGCAGGCGGATTTCAGACGACCCGATGCGGTGTCTTATACGTTTTTAAACCAGCCGCAGCAGGCCGCTTATTTCCGCGCTTTTGCCGACGACAGCTTGGGGAGCGCCGCTTTTGCGGATATTGCCGAACAACATTTGCGCCGCGCCGCCGAAGATGCCGGGTGGTCGTCTGAAAGCTGGCATGACGCGCCGGTTTTTATCGGTTCGAGTTCTTACGCCATCGCCGAATACGAAAACCGCCGCCGCGCCGGCAATACGGACATTGGGGAACACGGCTTGCTCTATCTTGCCGAAGATTTGCGCAAACGCAGCGGCAACCGGCAGATTTTCAGTTTGGCAACCGCCTGCACCTCCGCCGCCCATGCGCTGATTCAGGCAGACAATTGTTTGCGCAGCGGGGCGGAACGCGCCTTCGTCCTCGGCATCGAAAACCTCAACCGCCTGACCCTGCTGCATTTTCACAGCTTGGGTTTGTTTACCGACCGCTATCAACCCTTCGGCGGCAACGGTCTGATTTTGGGCGAAGGTGTCGCCGCACTCGCCCTCTCTGCCACGCCGCCTGATCGTGCAGGTCGTCTGAAACTCGTCGGACACGCCGCCAATACCGGCAACGACCTGATTCAAAGCGACAGCAAGGCGTTGGAACAGGTTATCCGCCGCGCCTTAAACATCGCCGCCGTTGCGCCCACAAACATCGCCGCCGTCAAAACCCACGGCATCGGCACCGCCGACAGCGACGCTGCCGAACTGGCTGCGCTGGAAAACGTATTCGGCAGCCTGCCGCCACTGATGGCATTCAAAGCGCAAATCGGTCATACCCTCGGCGCAACCGCCGCCCTTGAAACCGCGCTGCTCTTGTCCGCCCTGAAACAAGGCGGCGGCACCAATTATCAAGGACGCGAAATCCGTTTTTCAGAGTGCGCAGCCTCCTGGCGGGACGACCTTTTCTGTCTCGCCAACCATTTCGGTTTCGGCGGCAGCAACACAGCTATGGTATGGCAATGGCAATCATAAATCCCGACATCCGCATCACCGCCGCCGCGCGTTTCGACACCGAAGCCGCCGTCGGCAACAAAATCCTCAAACAAACCTTGCAGCAGCAAAGCGGCACGGATGCCCGCCGCCTCAGCCGCCTGAGCCTGATTGCCGCACTCGGCGCAGGCCTGTTGCGCGGACAAGGCGAAATCCGCCCCGATTGCGCCGTCTTCCTCGGCACGCCGTTTTCCTCGCCGTCCGTGTTTGAAAAAATGGCGGACAACGTACTCAACCACCATGCCGCCATGCCTTTCGACTTCATCGCCAACCTGCACAACGCCCCCGTTTTTCATGCCGCGCAAACCCTAGGCACGCACGGCGCAACGTTGGCGGTCGCCACCGAACGCCATTTGGAAACCCGTTTCCACCCCCCTGCTGCTCGCCGCACAATCCTTGCCAAACGGCGGACAGGCGGCAGTCGGCTGGGCATACGAACACCAAGCCACCCACGCCGATACGCGCGAAGGCAGCATTTGGATTTTGCTCGAACACGGCACGAAATACGGCATTCCCGTTACCTTAGATACGGAAGCCGAAGATACGGAAACCGAGAAAGCGGAGATGCCGTCCCGTCAGGCGGCTGTACAATCTGAAACGCAAGGATATTATTGGCAGGACATCGCCGATTTTTTGGAAACATTGTTCCTTGCCGACGACTTATCATCAGACAAACCAAGCCCAATCATGATGGCGCGTGCGGAAATCCTGTGATTTTGCACATTCGAAATTTATCCAAGAATAAGCCGCCGCACCCGCTCGGACAGGTCGTCTGAAAATCCATACTGTGTTCCGTTTCAAACACGTTTTCAGACGACCTGTCTCTTTCCCCTACCGATTATCCATTCCGATTGTCAATGCACCCGACTTCCCCATAAAATGCCGCAGACACACTTCAAAACATTTGAAAAATGATGACTACCTACCGCCGCGCCTACACTGTCCTCACCGCCCTGCTGATCCTGTTCCTCATCTATACCGTCTCCACGAAAAACTGGCTGCAAACCGACCTGACCGCGCTGCTGCCGAGCGAACAGCAGCCGGACGCGCTTTTGACGGCGGCAGACAAAGCGGGCGAAGAGCAGTTGAACACGCAGGTGATTTTGCTGGCGGGCAGTAAAGACGCGGAAACGGCGTTTCAGACGACCTCTGAGATTGCGGCTTTGTGGCGTAAAAGCGGCGTGTTCCAACAAGTGGACAGCAGCGTGACGCCCGACTTGGACAAGGTGCGTGCGGATATCGGCAAGCTGGGACTCGCCCTGCTGCCGAACGAACAGGTGCGCCTGCTGTTTGAGCATCCGCAAGCCTACTTTCAGGCGCGGGCGGAAGCGGCAGTCAACCCGTTTGCCGTGCCCTCGCCTTTGTCTTTGGAACAAGACTGGCTGGGCTTCGGGCGTTTTGTCGCAGGCAAGGCAAATCCGCAAAGCCGTTTGCAGTGGAACATGGACAACGGCATGTTGTTCACCGAAGGCGATGACGGGAAAACTTGGGTCTGGCTGCGCGGAAAACTGGCGGCGGGCGACAATTTTTCAGGCAACAACGCCCTTCTGCCGCTGATAGCGGAAAGCCGCAAACTGGCAAAAGCCAAAGGCGCGGACACGCTGACAGCAGGCGGCGCGCTGTTTGCCGCCGCGTCTAAAACCGAAGCGGAGCAGGAAAGCCGGACGATGAGTACGGTGGGGATGCTGCTGACGTTTGCGCTGCTGCTGTGGGTATTCCGCAGCGTCCGCGTGTTCTGGCTGACGCTGCCTTTGGCGGCGGGTATGCTAACCGGCTTGGCGGCGGCTTTGCTGGTTTTCGGCGAAGTACATATCCTGACCATCGTCATCGGCACGAGTCTGGTCGGGATGCTGGTGGATTTTCCGCTGCACTGGCTCGCACCCTCGGTATTCGGCACGCGTGCAAAAAACAGCAAAAACGGCTTTTTCAGACGACCCCATATGGCAGGCAGAACCCGCCATGAAACACGTCTTGCCAAGCTTTACCGTCAGCCTGCTGATTACGGTATTGGGCTACGCGCTCTTGTGGTTCACGCCGCTGCCCGTATTGCGGCAGACCGCCGTGTTCTCAGGGTTTGCGCTGGCGGGCGCATTCGGCGCGACGGTGTTGTGGTTGCCGCCGCTGTTTCAGCGTTACCGCGCCAAAACAGTACCGTTTGCCGCGCTGACCGAACGGCTCTACGCGCTGTCGGGTCGTCTGAAAATCCGTCTGCACAAACGCGGCTGGCTGATTGTCGGCGGCGTGTTGCTGGCGGTCGGACTGTGGCGCAGCGACTGGCGCGACGACATCCGCCAATGGGTCAACATGCCGTCTGAAATGCTGGCGGAAGTGCAACGTATCGGGCAGTTGAGCGGCGCGGATTTCGGCGGCAAATACTTGGTTGCCGAAGCGCCGAGCGAAGATGCTTTGTTGATGAAAACCGCCGAACTCGGCCGCGCACTGCAGCCTTTAGTCGCGCAAGGCAAGCTCGTCAGCTTCCAATCTCCTGACCAGCTCCTGATACCCGTGTCCGAACAGAAAAAACTGCAAAACCGCCTGCGCGAGCTGTCCAAGCTGCCCGAAAGCCGCCAGCCGCTCGTCGATATCGGCATCCCGCACAAAACCATACGCAACGCGCTGCTGCAAGCTGCCGATGCGCCGCCGCTGACGCTTGCCGATGCGCTGAAAACAGATTTGGCGGAAGCCTGGCGGCCGCTGTATTTGGGTGAAGTCGAAAAAGGCCGTTTCGCCGCCATCGTGCGTCTGAACGGCATGACCGACGACAGCGCCGTCCGCTCCGCCGCGCAAAGCGTAGCGGGCGTACATTGGGCGGACAAACGCGCCCATCTGAACGAACTCTTCCACCACACGCGCAATCAGGCGGCGTGGTTGAAACTGGCATCCTACGCGCTGGCATGGCTGGTTTTATGGCGTATGTTCGGCATGAAGCGTGGCACCAAAATCCTTGCCGTACCACTTGCCGCCGCCGTCTGCACCGTCGCCGTACTCGGTCTGACAGGCATCCCCGTCAGCCTGTTCGCCATGTTCGGTCTGCTTTTGGTGTCCGCCATCGGTGTCGATTACGCCGTCTATGCCCTCACCGCACGCCACAGTGCCCCCGCGCGGCTGGGCGGGATGCTGCTCGCCGCCGCCACTACCGCCATTTCCTTCGCCCTGCTCGCCCTGAGCGGCACGCCCGCCGTCGCCGCCTTCGGCATAACGGTCACGGTCGGCGTGGCGTTCAATATTTGGCTGGCGGGGACTTTGTTGAAAGATTGATGCTTAAAATTTATAGTGGATTAACTTTAAATCAGGACAAGGCGACGAAGCCGCAGACAGTACAGATAGTACGGCAAGGCGAGGCAACGCCGTACTGGTTTAAAGTTAATCCACTATAAAAAACAAAAAGGTCGTCTGAAAACAAGTTGGAGCAAAATCCGCCATACCCGTTTTCAGACGACCTTTTGACAATATCAAACGCAATCAAGCCACTGTCTTATTGCAAAACATGAGACCTTTTGCAAAATTCCCCAAAATCCCCTAAATTCCCA
>CAKMQH010000126.1 GCA_927911515.1 uncultured Neisseria sp. | reverse complement strand
CCAGCGGCGGCACCCTCAACGAGGGCGTGCGCCATCCACTCACTGTGTTCAGAGCGAGAGGGGAATATCGCTGAGCACAGCGGAGGAACCATCAGTGACCGTTTAATTTTGAATATTCCGAAATATGACATAAAATCCTCGTCGACAGTACAGATAGTACGGCAAGGCGAGGCAACACCGTACTGGTTTAAAGTTAATCCACTATAATCCAAACAAAAAAGGTCTCTGAAAATATTCAGACGACCTTTTGAGTTCAAACTATGAACGATTAGTGTTGATGTGCGCCACCGTGACCATGACCATGACCGTGATCCATGCCGGATTGCGGTGCAGTTTTCACTTCCAGTTGTACGGTTTGAGGTTTGGCGTTTTTGAATTTCAGGGTAACAGGTACTTTTTCGCCTTCTTTCAGCGGTTTTTTCAGACCCATGAACATAACGTGGTAGCTGCCTGGTTTCAGCTCGGTCACGCCTTTTGCTTCCAGCGGGATGCCGCCTTTAACTTCGCGCATGCGCATTACGCCGTTGTCGTTTACATGGGTATGTACTTCGATACGCTCGGCTACCGGGCTGCTGCCGCCAACCAAGAAGTCTTGTTTGGCTTCATCGTTGTGGATCTTCATGAACGCGCCGCCCATTTTCATGCCTTCGACAGTAGAACGCGCCCAGCCGTCTTCAACGTGAACACCGGCTGCGGAAGCGGTGGATACCAAACCTGCTGCAATCAGGGTTACCAATAATTTTTTCATGTATTGCTCCTTTATGATGAAATGGGTGGGTTTGTTGCGGCGAAAATCCTTCCGCGTGACTTTGCATGTCGATAATAATACTGTTCTCATCCTACACGCAAAGGTCGTCTGAATGCTTTGACTCAGATTAAACAAAATGATTCAAATTAATTCATGAGAATTAATACTTAGTAAGTATAAATCATCTTAAAGTAAATTCAAACATACCCGCGCCACAATGCAATCGCCCACACGATGCCCAACATCGTCAAAGCGAGTAATTGCGCGGCAGATCCGGCATCTTTGGCGCGTTTTGCTAATTCGTGTTTTTCAGTGGACGTGTGATCGACGGCAGCTTCGACGGCGGTGTTGAACAATTCGGTAATCAGCGAAACAAACGATGCAATAATCAGCAGCATTTTGGTCGCGGAGTCGAAATTGAAGATGAAGGTCAAGACAATCAAAATCAGGTTCAGCCACAATACTTGGCGGAACGCACTTTCATAGCGGTAGGCGGCAGCAAGCCCGTCTTTGGAATAGCCGAATGCGTTGATGATGCGTTTGATGCCGCTTTTGCCTTTTTTATCGGCAGCGTAAGAAGATGGTTTCATCAATAATGTTTGTGTAAATGTTTATATAAATAAAAGGAGGTCGCTGAAAACGAGTGCAGCGAGTTTCGCTAAAACGAGTGCAGCGGGTTTCGATAAAACGGATTCGGATTTCAGACGACCTTTTGGGATTATTGTTTAGACCAAGCTTCGACAGCGTCGGCAAACATCGCGGCGACGTCGAAGTTTTTTTGTTTCATGATTTCTTGGAAACCGGTCGGGCTGGTCACGTTGACTTCGGTCAGATTGCTGCCGATGACGTCCAAACCCGCGAGCAGGATGCCGCGGCGTTTGAGTTCAGGGGCGAGGGTTTCGGCGATTTCTCGGTCGCGGTCGCTCAATTCCTGCGCCACGCCGCGTCCGCCTGCTGCCAGATTGCCGCGTGTTTCGCCGTGTTGCGGAATACGCGCCAAAGCATAGGAGACGACTTCGCCGCCGATAATCAGGATGCGTTTGTCGCCGTGGACGATTTCGGGAATGTAGCGTTGCGCCATAATGGTGCGGGAATCAAGTTGCATCAGGGTTTCGAGGATACTGCCGATGTTGGGGTCTTTTTCGGTCAGGCGGAAAATGCCCATGCCGCCCATGCCGTCGAGCGGTTTGATGATGATGTCGCCGTGTTCTTTCAAAAATGCGCGGACATCGGCGGAACGGGTCGTAACCAGCGTAGGCGCGGTGAACTGGCTGAAATTCAAAATCGCCAGTTTTTCATTGAAGTCGCGCATCGCCTGTCCGCTGTTAAAGACTTTCGCGCCCTGCTGTTCCGCCAGCGTCAGGAATTGGGTGGCGTAGAGATATTGCATATCAAACGGCGGGTCGGTGCGCATAATGACGGCATCGAAGTCTTTCAAGGTCGTCTGAATTTTGTCTGCCGCTTTAAACCATTCATGGTCATCATCGTTTTTCGCGCCGAGAAACTTAAACGGCGCAGCCTGAGCAGTCACCAATCCTTGCTGCACGGACAACTCGCCGCTCAAGGTATGGAAAAGCTGCCAGCCGCGTTTTGCCATCTCGCACATCATCGCGTAGGTGGTGTCTTTATAGGTTTTGAAACTTGCCATCGGATCGGCAATAAACAGGACTTTCATGGGAACTTCCTTATAAACAAACGACGTAATCATACCTTGTATTGAAGTTGTCTGAAAGGGCGCGGGCAGTTTGGCAAAAAGGTCGTCTGAAAAAACGGTTTGTGAATTGGATTAGACACAAACTCCCTTTTCAGACGACCTCTCTCTATTTTGCGTTTAAGCGGCGGCAAGACTGATTAATTCTGCCGCGTGGCTGCGGGTCGTGTCGGTAATGATTTCGCCACCAAGCATACGGGCGATTTCTTCGATGCGCTGCTGGTGATCCAACACGCTGATTTCGCTGACGGTTTGTTCGCCTTCGCTGTGTTTGCGTACCTGCCAATGGTTTTCACCGCAGGAAGCAACTTGCGGCAGGTGGGTCACGGCAAGCACTTGGTGCTTTTTGCCCAAAGCGCGCAGGGCTTTGCCGACCATTTCAGCCACGCCGCCGCCGATACCGGTATCGACTTCGTCAAAAATCAGCGTGGGAACTTGCGTGTATTGACTGGTGACCACTTGCAAGGCAAGGCTGATGCGGGCAAGTTCGCCGCCGGACGCCACTTTGTTCAGCGGACGGGACGGATTGCCTTTGTTGGCGGCAACTTGGAACTGTACCTGCTCCAAACCGTGTGCAGTGGGGGAAGACGGCAGCAGGACGATGTCGAAACGCGCGCCTTTCATGGCGAGATGCTGCATATGTCTGGTCGTCTCCTCGCCCAACCTACCTGCCGCCTGATGGCGCATGGCGGAAAGAACGTGGGCAGCTTCCTGATATTCGGCAAGATTGCGGGCGACGGTTTGCGTCAACGCTTCCAAATCGGCGGCGGCTTGCAGGCTTTGCAAACGCTCGTCGATTTCAGCCAGCTTTTGCGGCAAGGCTTCAGGCTCGATGCGGTATTTCCGCGCCATCCCCATCAGCTCGCCCATACGCTGTTCCTGCGCCGCCAACTCATTGGGATCGATATCGCTGCGGCCTGCGACGTCGCGCATATTGGCACTGATCTCGCCCAATTCGGCTTCAATGCTCGCCAGCATATTCAGGCTTTCGGCGAAGCGCGGCTCGATGTTTTGCAGATTGGTCAGTAATTTTTGGCATTGATAAATTTGACGTTGGATGCCGTTGTCGCCATCAATGTAGTCGCCGACTTCTTCGGCGGCTTGCAGCAATTCGGCGGAATGGGCAAGGCTGTCGTGGCTTTGGCTGAGGGCTTCCCATTCGCCTTGTTTAACGTCCAACTGGTTCAATTCGTTGAACTGCCATTCTAAACGCTCACGCTCGATAATGATGGTCTCGGCGTGTTCCTGCGCCTCTTGGAGGGCTTTTTTAGCGTTGACCCAGTTTTGATAAAGCTGTCTGACGGTTTCCGCCTGCGCCTTACTACCTGCAAATGCGTCCAACAATTCGCGCTGGGCGGATTCTTGATTGAGGGAATGGTGGGCGTTTTTGCCCGTGGATGTCGATAAGCTGCCCGCCGATGGCTTTAAGTTGCGCCAGCGTGGCTGCCTGATTGTTGATAAAGCTGCGGCTTTTCCCTTTGGCATCAATGATGCGGCGGATGCTGAGTTCTTCCGCGTCTTCGTCTAAAAAACCCTGCCCCTGCAATTGTGCTTTGAGATCGGGCAAAAGGCTGATGTCAAACAATGCCGACAACTGCGCTTCCTTCGCGCCGCTGCGGACTTGGCTGTAATCGGCCTTGTCGCCCAACAGAAGCCCGATTGCGTCCAACGTAATCGATTTGCCCGCGCCTGTCTCGCCGGTCAAAACGGTAAAACCGCTTTGGAAATCCAGATTGAGGTTTTCAACAATGACAAAATCACGCAGGGAAAGTGCCAACAGCATGGTAGTATTCCTTAGTAAATCGACCGCGCATCGGCGGATAACTTTAGATATGCTGATTATAACTAAGATTTTTTTATAGTTTGAATAAGGTTTTTCTTATTTTATATCTAACAAACTGAATCCAATGATATTATTTTTTTGAAAAAAAGGTCGTCTGAAAACCTATTTCAAGTTTTCAGAGACCTTTGCCAATCCTGCCTGATTTAATTAATCAGCCGCTCCGGCGTTTCTTCCTGCTCTTCTTCTTCGCCTGTCGGCGGCGTTTCGATCAAATCAGGCAAGACCAATTCTCCCAATTCCGTCAGCGGCGGCAAATCTTCCAAACTGTCCAAGCGCAAATCGCTCAAAAAACGTCGGCGTTGTCGCCCACAATGCAGGCCGCCCGACGGAATCACGATGCCCGATCACTTCAATCCAGCCCCTATCCTGCAAGGTCTGCATCACGTTCTGCGACACCGCCACGCCGCGTATGCCCTCGATATCACCGCGCGTCACCGGCTGCTGGTAGGCAATAATCGCCAGCGTTTCCATCACAGCACGGGAATAGCGCGGCGCACGCTGTTCCTGAAGGCTGCCCAGCCGCTCGAAAGCCGCCTGCGCAATCTGAAACCGCCAGCCCTCGTGCGTATGCACCAGTTGCAACGCCCTGCCCTGCCAACGTGTTTTGAGCTGCGCCAACACGTCGATTAATTTGTCCTGCGACAGCGGCGGCACACACAATTCGCGCATGGATTTTTCGTTTAAGGGTTCGGTTTGGGTCAAAAGCGCGGCTTCAATCAGCGCGTCGGGAGGGAGTTTTTCGTTCATGGCGTTAAGATTTAATGGTTTTGATATTTTCAGACGGCCTTAGTTAGGTTAGGGACTTCTGAAAATAAACTCAGCGTTTTGAAAGAGATAACTTTCTAATTTCTTCCTTTTCCAAGTTTATAGTGACTATTTATTTTTTCGATACAGTTCATCTAATGTTTTACCTTCGGCATTTTTCCACTCTATCCAACCATTTGATGGTTTACCAAGAATCCAATTGCTTGATGCACTTGGTCTGCCTTTAATAAAACAATCGTCCATCAGAACAAGCACTCCGCCTTGCTCTTTCAGCATTCCTGCCTCAAGCATCTTTTTCTTCCATGCGGGAAGCCTTGTTTTTTGCTCCATAAATGGCGTGTGATCCAGTCCTAAGGTTGAGCTTCTTAACAATAAAAAAACCGTCTTTCCGATATTTACCGCGTGCTTCTATCCCTCGTTTCACATTACGGCAGTAAAAGATCTCTTCATTACTTTCAGACGACCTTTCTATTTGATTTTCCTCTGGAACCATTCTTTCTACTGGATGTGTTATTTCCAAAGAAACATGATTTGTTTGTTCTGATGCCTCTTCAAAAAAATCCTGATTCAACACAGCCAGCAAAGTATCGATTTCGTCAAAAATGTTTTCGCAATCAGAACGGATAGAGTCGTGCAAATGGTTTTGTCTGTTGCCTTCAGTTCCATTCTCTAATTCTAATCTTTGTGCCAGTTGAGCTTGTTCGATAGTCATGCGCTCCAAACAGTCCAAATGATCTCTGGTACAAAATTCATTATTTAAAACAACAGCAAATGCTTTTTCCCAAAATGTTTTACCTTTATCGTGCTGCTTGAGGCGGTTGCGCAATTCTGTAGTTTGTCCGACATAGAGTTTGTGATTGTCCGCAAGAAGATAAATACCCATTTTCCCCGATTCTTCCATATTGCAGAAACTATTCAAATGAAGACGTGGTACGACAAACAATGTGATATTGCTGTTGCTAGAACGACTGACCTTACGGATACCACGCGGATTGCCCGTTGGAAGAAAAATTCTAATAGTTTGAGAACGTGATTTAGTCATAACAAATTCAATAATATAGAAAGTTTTTGAAATAATACTATGTTTCGACTCATACGATGATATTTAAATATACCCTATCATCTGAAATACGGACTACTCACCTCTGCGTCGCTATTTGCCTTATTGCTCAGCAGGCTTCTGCCCTTTGCGTTCTGCTTTTCTGGCTTCGCGAATGGCTTTGAGTTCGGCTTCTTTTTGGCGGGCTTTTTTGAGCCATGTTTCCCATTGGTTCGGCGTTTCGAGGGTGATTCTGCCGATTTTGCCTTCGCGGAAGTCGGTGAGGATGTTTTCGGCGGCTTTTTGGTAGTTGACCCGTCCGCCACTGAGGACTGCGCCGCGTTTTTTGGCTATCCATTCGAGCCATGAGTTGTCGTCCCAGTGGCTGCTGGGGTCTTTGTCGGCTTGGTAACGTTCTTGCAACATAGGGAGGTAGTGGCGGCGGAGGTAGTCTAGAAGCTCGAGGGCGACTTCTTCTTCGTCTAACGCATTGCGTCCGACTGCGCCGCCGGCGGCGAGGTTGTAGCCGCCTTCTTCGACGATGATTTTCGGCCACAGCATTCCGGGGGTGTCGTAGAGCCAGAAATCGTCGGCGAGGAAAAGGCGTTGTTCGGCTTTGGTGATGCCGGGTTCGTTGCCGGTTTTGGCGGATTTTTTGCCTATCATGCCGTTGATGAGGGTGGACTTGCCGACGTTGGGGATGCCGCAGATGAGGACGCGCAGGGGTTTGTCTATGCCTTGGCGGTGGGGAATCATGGCGCGGCAGGCTTGGGTGATTTTGCCGTGTGCGCCGGTTTCGGAGGAATCGAGGGCGATGGCGCGGGTGTCGGGGCGGCTGTTGTAGTGTTCGAGCCAGATTTTGGTGCGCTCGGGATCGGCAAGGTCTTGTTTGTTGAGGATTTTGAGTTTGGGTTTGCCTTTGGAAAGCTGGACAAGCAGGGGGTTTTCGCTGGAGGCAGGCATTCGCGCGTCCAGCATTTCAATCACCATGTCGACGCTTTTGGTGCGTTCGGCGATGGCTTTTTTTGCTTTGTTCATGTGGCCGGGAAACCATTGGATTGCCATGTTTTGTTCTTTCTGTCTGATTTGCGGTGGGGTCGTCTGAAAAGCGGTTCGGCGGGATTTTCAGACGACCTTGAGGTTTGTCCGTTTTCTGTGCAAAGGTCGTCTGAAAGCCTTCGCGGTTTTTCAGACGACCTTTTTGTTTGGGGTGCTCAAGATTTAGAGGTTGCCGCGTTCGTAGCGGTAGTAGCCGGCTTCGTCCATACATTGTTCGAGGGATTTGGATTCGCGTCCGTGTTTGGCGTCGTGTTGCGCTTGTGATTTGCAAACGTTGATTTGACGGGAAACTTCGGCTTCGCTTGCGCCGGTACGGTGCCAACGGTAGGCGGGGATTTCGGTGGCGCAGGCGGCGAGTGTGCAGGCGAATGCGAGGGTGAGGATGTGGTTTCATGGGTTTCTCCTTTATAGTGGATTAAATTTAACCAGTACGGCGTTGCCTCGCCTTGCCGTACTATTTGTACTGTCTGCGGCTTCGTCGCCTTGTCCTGATTTTTGTTAATCCACTAAATATTGAAAAGGTCGTCTGAAAGGGGAATCAGCGTCCGGACAGGTTGTGCGCCTGCCTGTGGCGGACCAGCAATTCGTAAT
>CAKMQH010000125.1 GCA_927911515.1 uncultured Neisseria sp. | reverse complement strand
CGGCAATCGGGTTGCCCGACAATGTGCCTGCCTGATACACGCCGCCCAGCGGAGAAATACATTCCATGATATCTTTGCGTCCGCCGAACGCGGCGAGCGGCATACCGCCGCCGATGACTTTACCCATCGTGGTCAGGTCGGGCGTGATGCCGTGCAGCGACTGCGCGCCACCGAGCGCGACGCGGAAGCCGGTCATCACTTCGTCGTAAATCAACACTGCGCCGTGTTTTTCGGTCAATTCGCGCAGGGCTTTGACGAAGGATTCGGTCGGGCGGACAAGGTTCATATTGCCGACGAAGGGTTCGAGGATGACGCAGGCGATTTCGTCGCCGTTGCGGGCGAACGCTTCTTCGAGTTGGGCGGTGTTGTTGTATTCGAGGACTAAGGTGTGTTTGGTGAAATCGGCGGGAACGCCTGCGGAAGACGGGTTGCCGAAGGTGAGCAGGCCGCTGCCGGCTTTGACGAGCAGGCTGTCGGAATGGCCGTGGTAGCAGCCTTCGAATTTGATGATTTTGTCGCGTCCGGTAAAGCCGCGCGCGAGGCGGATGGCGGTCATGGTGGCTTCGGTGCCGGAGCTGACGAGGCGCAGCCGTTCGACCGACGGCATGATTTTGGCGATTTCTTCGGCGATGACGATTTCGCCTTCGGTAGGCGCGCCGAACGACAAACCGCCCAAGGCGGCTTCGCACACGGCTTCGATGACTTCGGGATGCGCGTGTCCGACAATCGCGGGCCCCCACGAACCGACGTAATCGGTGTAGCGCGTGCCGTTTTCGTCCCAAACATACGCGCCTTCGGCTTTTTGATGAAGCGCGGTACACCGCCGACGCTACCGAATGCGCGGACGGGGGAGTTTACGCCGCCGGGATGATGGCTTTGGCGCGGTCAAACAGGATTTCGTTACGGTTCATAGCGGATTCTTTCTGAGGTCGTCTGAAAAATAAGCGGTATTTTATCATCAGATTGCCCGCACCAGCCGTTTCAGACGACCTCCAAAGCCCAAACTGCTACGGCGCAACGCCGTATCTGAAAATGAAAATTGTTCTGTAAAAACAATCACTCTGTTCATATTTGAAGCGTTTGTGCTATAATCCGCACCCATTTATACCATAAAGAAAACATCATGTTACGCGGATTCATTTTAATGCTTACCCTTTTGGTTTCCACCGCCTCCTACGCCGCCCAGCGCAAGCTGCCGAGCGATATGGACGCGGCGGTTTTGAAACAGGTCGAACTGCCTTATCTGAAAGTGAGCCGTGGCGGCTTCTCATGGACACGCCTCTTGACGCTGGGCATTGCCGACGGCAATTCCGCCAAGCTGCAAATCACCCGTTTCACCAAAATCCACGACGAAAACGACCGCTTCATCCCGATGGGGCGGCTGGCGGGCAAAACCGGCAAAACCATCGCGTTCAAACACAACGACACCAACGCCCTCGTGCGCGAAGTGTGGGTTTTGACCGACGACGAAGCCTCCCGTTTTACCGCGCAAAAAGAAGTCCGCGACGAGGTTAAAAAAGACGCGCAATAAGCCGTCGTTTGCCCGTTTCAGACGACCCAAACACACACCGCGTGGTTGGCTGTTGCAGCCGCAGCAGCGCAACCGCGCATTTTTGCGCCCTGACGAATCTGCGTTTCAGACGACCTGCCCACGTTCCAAAGGTCGTCTGAAATGAAGATTTTTATAACAATCAGCCCCGCAATTACGGGCTACCTGAGAAAGACACAAACCATGAAAAAAGTATTTATCCGCACCTTCGGCTGCCAAATGAACGAATACGACAGCGAAAAAATGCTCGCCGTACTCGCCGAAGAAAACGGCGGCATCGAACAAGTGACCGAAGCCGACGAAGCCGACATCATCCTCTTCAACACCTGCTCCGTGCGCGAAAAAGCGCAGGAAAAAGTGTTCTCCGACTTAGGCCGCGTGCGCCCGCTCAAAGAAAAAAATCCCGACCTCATCATCGGCGTTGCCGGCTGCGTCGCCTCCCAAGAAGGCGAAAACATCATCAAACGCGCGCCTTATGTGGACGTCGTCTTCGGCCCGCAAACGCTGCACCGCCTGCCCAAAATGATTGTGGATAAAGAAACCAGCGGCCTGTCGCAAGTCGATATTTCCTTCCCCGAAATCGAAAAATTCGACCACCTGCCGCCCGCCCGCGTCGAAGGCGGCGCAGCATTCGTGTCCATCATGGAAGGTTGTTCCAAATACTGCTCGTTCTGCGTCGTCCCCTACACACGCGGCGAAGAGTTCTCCCGCCCGCTGAACGACGTTTTTGACCGAAATCGCCAACCTTGCCCAGCAAGGCGTGAAAGAAATCAACCTCTTGGGACAAAACGTCAACGCCTATCGCGGCGAAATGGAAGACGGCGAAATCTGCGATTTTGCCACCCTGCTGCGCATCGTCCACGAAATCCCCGGCATCGAGCGTATGCGCTTTACCACCAGCCACCCGCGCGAGTTTACCGACTCGATTATCGAGTGCTACCGCGACCTGCCCAAGCTGGTGTCGCACCTGCACCTGCCGATTCAAAGCGGTTCCGACCGCGTATTGAGCGCGATGAAACGAGGCTACACCGCCTTGGAATACAAATCCATCATCCGCAAACTGCGCGCCATCCGCCCCGACTTGTGCCTGAGCAGCGACTTCATCGTCGGCTTCCCCGGCGAAACCGAGCGCGAGTTCGAGCAGACCCTGAAGCTGGTGAAAGACATCGCTTTCGATTTGAGCTTCGTCTTCATTTACAGCCCGCGCCCCGGCACACCTGCCGCCAACCTGCCGGACGACACCCCGCATGCCGAAAAAGTGCGCCGCCTCGAAGCCCTGAATGAAGTCATCGAAGCCGAAACCGCCCGCATCAACCAAACCATGATCGGCACCGTACAACGCTGTCTGGTCGAAGGCATCTCCAAAAAAGACCCCGACCAGCTCCAAGCCCGTACCGCCAACAACCGCGTGGTCAACTTCACCGGCACGCCCGATATGATCAACCAAATGATCGATTTGGAAATCACCGAAGCCTACACCTTCTCCCTGCGCGGCAAACCGGTCGAAGCGTAAAGCCGTTCCGCCATAGCAAAGGTCTCTGAAAACCTGTATCTTGGTTTTCAGACGACCTTTTTGTATCGTGCCAGCCCCAACAGTCGGCTCAACGAATCCCGCCCGCCTTTTAGCAATTTCACGATGCCGCGTATTGACAGCCCATAGGGGTCGTCTGAAAATCAGTTTTCGCGCTTTCAGACGACCTTTTACGTTTATAGTGGATTAACAAAAATCAGGACAAGGCGACGAAGCCGCAGACAGTACAGATAGTACGGAACCGATTCACTTGGTGCTTCAGCACCTTAGAGAATCGTTCTCTTTGAGCTAAGGCGAGGCAACGCCGTACTGGTTT
>CAKMQH010000124.1 GCA_927911515.1 uncultured Neisseria sp. | reverse complement strand
GCCGTACTGGTTTAAAGTTAATCCACTATAAAAGAAATCCATGCCACCATTCTTTTACACCCTAAATGGCGGCACACCCCCCTTCAAAAAGAAAAAAAGGTCGTCTGAAACATGAACTCCCAAGACAAACGCTGGCAAATCCACCGCCATCTCGCCCAAGACACCGACGAGCGGCTGCAAATCGTCCGCCACGCGCCCAAGCGCGTCCTGCTGGTCGGTGCGGATGCGGACATCAGCCGCAGCCTGCTTGCCGCGCGTTATCCGAACGCGGTATTCGAAGAATACGACCCGCGCGCCGACTTCCTCCAAACCGCCGCAGCCGCGCGCAAAAGCGGTTTTTGGCAAAAGCTCACCGGCAAAACCGTCCCGCAACACTGCCAAGCCCTCACCGCCACGCTGCCCGAAGCCTGTGCCGATATGTTGTGGGCGAACCTCAGCCTGCCCCGCGCGGATGAAATCCTGCCTGTCCTGCAAAACTGGGCAAACGCCTTGAAAACAGACGGTTTATTATTTTTCACCCATTTCGGCCGCGACAGTCTGACCGAGCTGACAGGTCGTCTGAAAAGCGCGGGGATAGCGTGTGAAACGCCGACCTTAATCGATATGCACGACCTCGGCGACATGCTTGCCGACAACGGTTTCTACGACCCCGTTACCGATACCGCCAAGCTCGAATTGGGCTACCGCAAAGCGGCGACGTTCCTGCAGGACATGGAAACCTTAGGGCTATGGCACGCCTTGAAATTCAGCGACGCCCAAGCGGCTGAAGCCTTTGTGGATAAGATTTTTGAAACCGAAGGCGGCTTGACCATTACACTCGAAACCGTGTACGGCCATGCCGTGAAAAAATTGACGCTGCCCGAGGGGGAAAACGTGGTGCGGTTTTATCCGAAAGGCTGAACGGGTTGGCGGAATAAATGAAAGGTCGTCTGAAAACTTGAAAAAAAATCAGGTTTTCAGAGACCTTTTTACGCTGTGGCAATCCTGTTGCCTTTCCATTTCCGTCCAATTCCCGATCGGACAAATTGCTCAATTCGACTCATGCGTTCTGCTTCAATCCACGCTAAAGCTGACAAAAGAGGTCTCTGAAACTCAAAATCCGGTTTCAGACGACCTCTTTTCAAACCCTTACCCCGTCAATAAAGTTCTAACGGCACATCCAACAATGCCTGCGCGTTTTCAATCTGCGCGGCGCAGGCGTAAACCTGCGGCAGGACGTGGGCGCAATAGACGCGGGCGTTGTGTTGCTGTGCGGCGTAGAAACCGCTGCCGAAGCCGTCGGCGTCTTCCGCTTGGGCGGCTTCGGCGGCAAGGTAGGCGCGGGCAAGTCCGATGGCGCCGAGCGTCAGCCCCATTTGTTGCAAATAGGCGTTGGACGCGGCGGCGGCGAGGGCGGGACGGTCGGCGTATCCGACCATGCGGGCGATGCTTTGTTCCGCCGTTTCAATGGCTTGCGCCAGTTGCTGCGCGGCGGCGGGTTCGGCGGCGGCGAGTTTGTCCGCCAGCTCTTTGCCTTCGGCGAGCAGCTTCAGGGGCAGCGCGCCGTTTTTTCCGGTGGTTTTGCGTCCTGCCAAATCGGCGGCCTGTATGCCGTTGGTGCCTTCGTAAATCGGCGTAATCCGCACGTCACGCAGGTATTGCGCCACGCCGCTTTCTTCGACGTAACCCGCGCCGCCGTAAATCTGAATGGCGAGGTTGGTCAGGACGACGCCGTTGTCGGTCGGCCAAGCCTTGACGATGGGAATCAGGAAATCCAGTTCGCGCTCCGCTTCTTTGCGCAATACGTTGTCGGGGCAGGCTGCGGCAAAATCGGTCAGGGCGGCGGCGCGCAGATACAGGGCGCGTTGGGCGGCGAGCGTTGCCTTTTGTATCAACAACATACGGCGCACGTCGGGATGGCGGATAATCGCTACGTCGTCTGAACCGTCCGCCTCGTCGCGTCCTTGCACACGTTCTTTGGCATAGGCGAGCGCGTTTTGATAGGCGCGTTCGGCGACGGCGTGGCCTTCGATGCCGACGTTCAGCCGCGCGGTTTTCATCATGGTAAACATATACGCCAAACCCTTGCCCGCCCTGCCGACCAGATAGCCTTCGGCGTTGTCGAACTCCATCGTACAGGTCGGACTGGCGTGTATGCCGAGCTTGTGTTCGATGCCGATGGCGCGCACGCCGTTGCGCCCGCCCAAGCTGCCGTCCGCGTTCACCAAATATTTCGGCACGATAAACATCGACACCCCCTGCACGCCCGGCGCAGCATCGGGCAGGCGCGCGAGCACCAGATGGACGATGTTTTCCGTCATTTCCTGATCGCCCCAAGTGATGAAGATTTTCTGACCGCTGAGGGCATACGCGCCGTTTTCCTTCGGCACGGCGCGGGTGGCGATATGGTTCAAATCCGAACCCGCCTGCGGTTCGCTCAAATTCATCGTTCCCGCCCATTCGCCGCTGCACATTTTCGGCAGGTAGGTCTGTTTCTGCTCCTCGCTGCCGTGCTTGAACAGCGCGTCCACCGCCCCCAGCGTCAGCATTGGCATGAGCGACAGGGCAAGATTGGCGGCGCACCACATCTCCTCACACGCCGCCGACACGACCGCCGGCAGCCCCTGCCCGCCAAACTCCGCCGGCGCACGCAAACCCGCCCAGCCCGCTTCGCAGAAATCATAGTAGGCACGCGCCAAATCAGGATGGGTCGTAATCAGGTCGTCTGAAAAACCCGCGCCGTGCAAATCGCCGGTGTGGTTGGTGTCCGCCCATTGTTCCGAGGCAAACCGCGCCGCCTCGTCCAGCACCGCATCCACCGTTTCCGCATCCAAACCTTCCGCATGGGGCAGTTGCAGGATTTCGCCCAACCTGCCGTGCACGCGGATGCCGAAACGCAATTCGTTTACAGGGCCGTGTAGCTCATGGAATCTCTCCGAAGTGAATGATTTGAAATGGATTTAGGATAAATTGGTATAGTTATACTAATCCTAAACCACAGGTTTGCAAAGCGCAGACTTTCAGACGACCTTGGGCAAAATATAGTGGATTAAATTTAAATCAGGACAAGGCAACGAAGCCGCAGACAGTACAGATAGTACGGCAAGGCGAGGCAACGCCGTACTGGTTTAAAGTTAATCCACTATGCAAGGCTATCCTTTATTTTTAAAAATTAATTTCAAATTCAGGCAGCATGTGCGGAGCGCAGCAGGTTTGAGCGCGGTCAAAGTCATCGGGAGTCTCTGAAAAAGATTTCGGGCTTTTCAGACGACCTCCAATTTACTGGACAACAAGTTATCGTTTCTTCAAAACAATTGGCGGGACTTCTTCCATTTAGTCGTAATACATAAAA
>CAKMQH010000123.1 GCA_927911515.1 uncultured Neisseria sp. | reverse complement strand
AATTAAGTATTAAATTACCGTTGATTTTTCCATAAAAAGCATTTTATACGATACTAAGCATTATTGTGCCACCCATCAAAACTCATGCCTACTAGCACCACACATTAATTCATAACACATTTGACCTTAATAGTTTTTTATTTCAAATTCCTAAAATTCTTGACTGTTATATTAGACGTACAAATCCCGATTCCCCAATCAAATAAATAAATAAAAAAGGACAGATATCAAAAAGACATCTGCCCGTTTTTAACTCATTTACTTAGTAACGCAAATTACTACCCACGCCATCCATGATGCGAGGCGTGATGAAAATCAACAATTCGCGTCGTTCTTCTTTCTTAGCTCGTGATTTAAACAAGTTTCCTACTACAGGAATATCGCCAAGCAATGGAACTTTATTGATGGTATCGCTATTGTCTTCTTCATAGATACCACCAACAATCAAAGTACCACCATCTTCAACCATAGCCTGAGTATTCAAGTTCTTAGTCTGAATACACTTGGTTATCAAAGAATCTACAGTACAGTCGACCGGAGTATCTTTAGTGATCTTAACGGTCATAATGATTTGACCATCCGGAGTCACATTAGGAGTAACCGTCAGACCCAAAACAGCTTTTTTGAACGAAACCGAAGTTGCACCACTAGAAGAAGCCTCTTGGTAAGGAATTTCGGTACCCGATTCAATTGTAGCCTCTCGACGATCCTGAGTCAGAACACGTGGATTAGAAATGGTTTTGCTCTTACCGGTTGCTTCAGAAGCAGAGATTTCCAGACCTAATGCACCAGATGACAAGGCTCGCACCAAAGCAATGCTATTTGTTGCCGCCGTAGCTGGCAGGCTCACGTTAGGCTGCAAAGACCAAGTTGGGTAAGCAGACTCTCCGCGGAATACCGAGGCGTTAGTATTGTGGTTACTCTGAGCAGCTGACCAATCATTACCCCAAGAGTTTCGTCCTCTTGCACCAGCAGCACCAAACTTGACACCCAAATCGCGTGAGAATCCGTCTTTTGCTTCTACAATACGTGCTTCAACCATAACTTGACGCGTAGGAACATCCAACTCATCAATCAATTTACGGAATTTCTCGATGACATTTCGATTATCTGTAACAATTAAAGTATTTGTTGCAGGGTCAATCAAAGCGCTACCTCGACCACTCAACAAGGTATTGCGACCATTGGAATTGCTATTGCCATTATCTTCCAAGCGAAGGATTTTACGGAACTCCTCCACATTTTTATACTTCAATTGGAAAGTTTGTGAATACAAAGGACCAAGTTCTGCAATTTCTTTTTCCGCTTGCAAGAATGCCTTATCTTTTGCCAACAACTCATCACGCGGCGCAATATTGATGATGTTACCTTGGCGACGCATATCCAAATTGCGGGCCTGCATCACCAAGTCCAATGCCTGATCCCAAGGTACATCTTTGAGCGATAAAGTCATTTTACCGTTTACTGTATCGCTAGCCACAATATTGACACCCGACTCTTTTGCAAGAATCTGCAGAATAGTGCGGACTTCAACATCTTGGAAATCTAAAGAAATTTTACGACCATTGAACGATTTATTTGAATTACTGCCCTTCAAACCACGTGACTCTGTGTCAGCAGCTTTAGGTAAAATTTCAAAAGTGAAATGTCCTGCCGCTAGCTTAGTGCGAACTTCCCAGTTTGTACTATTTCGAATGATCAGCTGAGTATCATTACCGATACGTTTTAAAGTGATATTTTTTACCGGCGTGTTGAAATCACCTACATCCAAACTACGTTGTGCTTGTGTTGGTAACGGGTAGTTTTTCAATGTAATGATGACACGATCACGCTGTTGCTTGATATCAGGCTGCCCAGTAAAAGTCGGAACGCTTAATTCAACAACACCTGAATTGCGTGAGCCTTTACGGAAGTCGATATTCGCGGAATTAGCGACTTGCTTTGCTTTTTCTGACGGAACAGAATCCTGCATAGAAGGCTTATTATTTGACACAGACATTGCTGAATTTCGGTCAGCTGACTCACTGACAAAAACCCAAACTTCATTACCATGAATTTCAGTATTGTATTGGGCAGTTTTATTCAAACCCAACACAATACGGGAACGGTCATTATTTTGCGCGGCCGTAATCTGATTTAACAGCGGATCAGCATACTCTAATACTGATTGAGGCAATCGAATCGTTGTATTCGCAAAATCAAGTGCGATTCTTGCCGGAGCTGAAGTAACGAAACCGCTCGGACTGGTTACATCACGGTCAAAACGAATTTTGATAATTTTTTTGACTATCTGGAAGAGTAGATACATTAATATCAGTAATATTACCTGCAAAAGCAGTTTGCACAGCCATGGCTACGCCAATACTGGCAAAAATTTTGTCATGTGCTTAGTTTTCATAAAGTGAGACCCCTTAAATTTAATTTGGAATTGCGGCAGATTCGCTTCGAGATTCAGCTGTCGAAGCACCACTTGAACCTTCATCTGACTGTGTACTTAACGGCAATTCTGCCTTTCGATATATCCAGTTACCAGAACTGTCCTCTATTAATTCAGTCAAAGTAATTTTATCCTCGGTAATCGTTTGGATTTTACCGTAATTTTGACCGATATAGTTGCCCGGCATAACGGTATAAACATGTCCATTTACATCGATAAAGCCAGATGTCTTATTATTGCCGCGTAAAATACCGACATAGCGCATATTTTCTAAACTGAATGCTTCCAATGTTTCTTTTTGACGATTCAGATTAGGAGCATTATTCCCCTTAGGAGCATTTTCCAAACGTCGATAGTCAAACGCATTTAATCCATTATATGCTGGAGGCGTATATGCAGCCGGCGGAGTAATCGTCGGTGCTTGAAATGGAGTAACCTTAGTTTTAGCTTTATCTTGTGTCTGTTTTATCCACATATTTAAATCATCATGAGTGGGGGAACATGCTGCTAAAGATAAAACACCTACGAGTAAGATAGTATTTTTCATGATTTCCCTAATAACTTTTATTTATTGTCAACTTCAGCACCGTTCTGCGTATCGCTACCATTAGCCTGCGCTTCTTTCTGTTTGGCAGCAAGCTCAGCAGCAACTTCTTCCGCAGGACGAGCCTTGTAAGTTGTTGCCGTAGCGCTAAGCGTTAAGATATCACTTTTACCCTCTTTACCACCTTTTCCGTCTGCTGCTTGGGAAAGCTTCAAAGATTCCAAAGTAATGATTCGCGATAAACCTCCGACATCGCGAGCGAACTGGCTAATCTGATTATGCTTACCCGTAATGGAAATTTCATAGGGTAACTTTTGAATTGGACCATCATTAACCGGCGCTTGCGGGGTAACGCTATCCAAACGCAAACCATTAGCAGAACCAGCCTGATGCAATTCCTGGATCAAATTAGGAATCTCTGCATCTGTTGGCAATTGCTTCAACAAAACATCAAAAGCTGAACGGATAGATGCCAATTCCGCCTGAAGATTATGCAAATTAACAGCCTCAATACTTTTTTTCGTATATGTTTCCTTTAGTTCGGCTTCTTTAGCTTCCTGCGTAGAAAGTGTTTCGAGTTGCTCTTTGAAAATACCAACATACCCTATCGCCAAGACCCCCGCTATTGCCAACCCTGCAATAAACAACTTAGCAGGCATATTTAATAAATAGAGGTTTTGGATATCAATATTTTTTGATTTATTTACAGACATTTATTTTACCTCTTGCTTCTGTTCGCCAGCCTCAGTCGCGTTAATGACTGGATTTTGTGCGGGTACTGATGGGCGACTTGAACTATTCAACAAAACCTTCAGAGTAAATTCCTGATAATTATCAATTTTCTTAATACTCAAAAGTTCTGGCTGAGCAAACACTCCTGTACTTGGCAAAGAACGCATAAGCATCGCGATCTTATTATCGCTACTTGCTCGACCCGTCATTTTATAAGATGTCGAACTTTCCGCCTCTAACGCTGTCAAATAAGAGTTATCTGGAGTAACTACATTTAAGCTGTCGATGATATAAGCAGCTTGCGAACGTTTGTCCTGCAACTCTTCTACTTTTTGTTTTTTTGATAGGAAATTTTCTTTTTCTTGCTGCAGCTTTAAGATTTCCCCTAAAGATTCATCCAGCTTTTTAATTTCCCCCTCTAGAAGAGCATTACGATCTTCCTGCCTGCTGATCGCATTATTAATCGTCAAATATGTCAATGCCGACATGCCTGCACCAATCAACAATGCCGAAAGCATCAATACTTTGAATTGTTGCTTTTTGCGCTGTTTGATTTCTTCCCTATAAGGAAGAAGGTTAATCTTAACAAATTCAATCATATTACAGTCCCCTTAATGCCAATCCGAATGCTAATGTTAAAGACGGTGCATCAATTTGCAGCTGTGGCAAATCAATTTTATTGTTTCGTTCAGCATATAAAACTGGGTGAACGCATTGTGTCGCAGTATTGGTTTGGGAAAAAATACTCTCTGCCAATCCAGGTTGTTGTGATGCAAACCCCGTCAATAAAATATGTTTAATGTTTGAGAAAGTCTCCGTTGTCTGCGTAGTGTAGTAAAACTGCAATACACGTTGGACTTCTTGTGCAACCTGAATGTTAAAGCGATCTGCGACTTGGGTTTGATAATCAGATGGCTTGCTGGCTGAAGCTATCATCTGTGCCGCTTTTTCTTCCGTAACTTGATAAGTACGCTGAATCAGTTGATTCAATTGCTCTGTACTAACAGGAGTCTCTTGCTTATACAAAATCTGCCCGTTCTGCATCACCAATGCGTACATTTGGGTAGCATGAATACCAAATACAGCAACCTTCTCATTGGTTAATTCAGGCGCATGGTTATTAATCCAAAAAGCATACGCATTTCTCTGAGCCAAAAGATCCAAGTCCAATGCAGACAGATCAAGCCCTGCACTTTCAAACATTTCAATAACAGGCTCAATATCGTCTTTTCTAGCTGCCACTGTCGTAATCTGCTGACCGGCAGGAGAAACGGACACACCAGTCACCTGATAATCATAACTCATTTCATTAATAGGACCGATTGCTGAAATTTCAGATTCGGCAAACGCATCCAAATCAAGTTCGGTGTCGCGTGGGTTGTAAGTGATGTTCTCTATCGTAGCCAAGCCTTGTGGCACAGCTGCAACAAAGTTCTTGCAAGAGCTGCGCAATTGCGTATAAGTATGTTGCAAATAGGTGACAAGTTGGTCGTAATCTTGGATTTTGTTACCTTTTACAATATTTTTAGGTAATTTGGTAATAACGTATTTTTCTAGCTGAATTTGGTTTAAACTACGGCCTGTCAGCTGAACCATCTTAATGGCATGCTGACTGATGTCGATGCCGATAGTGGCACGGTTGCTTAACCCTCCGGAAGCTTTACTTGCTTTGCTGCTTTTGCTTTTAGGGCTTTTTGATAAGCTAATCATATAATTTCCCTGTATATTGTTAGGAGTGAGTAACTGTTTCGATATCCGTAAAGGATTTCTTTTTCTTTGCACATTAAATACTGTGTTTCACAGAAATCGGTTTCTATTTTACTTTATTTAATGCCAGTGATGGCAAAAATTATTACTTAGTCATGATTAAAAAGATTATAACGACCTGTCTTGGTTTGATATTAGGATTGGCACTCTTCGGTGTCGGCTTGCTCGCTATTGCGATTTTGGTCACATACCCCAAGTTGCCTGCTCTTGATTCTTTACAACACTACCAACCTAAAATGCCCCTCACAGTATATTCTGCCGATGGTCAGATTATTGGGGTTTACGGCGAACAGCGCCGGGAGTTCACAAAAATCGGAGATTTTCCAAAGGTTTTGAAAGATGCTGTTATCGCCGCAGAAGATAAACGTTTCTATGACCACTGGGGCGTAGACGTAGTAGGTGTTGCCCGTGCTGCCATCGGTAACGTAGTCGCCGGCGGCTTGCAATCAGGTGCCAGTACCATTACTCAACAGGTAGCAAAGAACTTCTACTTGAGTAACGAACGTACGTTTACCCGTAAATTCAATGAAGCCTTATTGGCTTATAAAATCGAACAGACGCTCAGCAAAGATCAGATTTTAGAACTCTATTTCAACCAAATTTATTTGGGTCAACGGGCTTACGGCTTTGCCTCTGCTGCTCAAATCTATTTCAACAAAAACGTGAAAGATTTGACTTTGGCTGAAGCATCCATGCTGGCAGGCTTACCCAAAGCGCCTTCGGCATACAACCCCATCGTTAACCCTGAGCGTGCCAAACAGCGCCAAGCCTACATCCTGCGGAATATGCAGGAAGAAAATATGATTACTGCACAACAACGCGATCAAGCTTTGAAAGAAGAGCTGCATTATGAACGTTTTGTGCAAAACATCGACCAAAACGCTTTGTATGTTGCTGAAATGGCACGCCAAGAGTTGTATGAAAAATATGGCGAGGACGCATACACTCAAGGCTTTAAGGTCTACACAACCGTCAATACCGCCAACCAACGTGTTGCTACTGAAGCCCTTAGAAAAGCGTTGCGTAATTTCGACAGAGGCAGCAGTTATCGCGGCGCAGAGAACTACATCGACCTCAGCAAAACTGATGACGTAGAAGAAACGATCAGCCAATATCTTTCTACTTTATATACGGTTGACAAAATGGTCCCTGCCGTTGTCTTGGAAGCCTCTAAAAAAGGAGTTCTGATTCAACTACCTAGCGGAAAAAGATTCAATCTGAACAGCTACGCGCTCGGCTTTGCAGCCCGTGCAGTCAACAACGAAAAAATGGGAGACGACCGTATTCGTCGCGGTTCCGTTATCCGTGTCAAAGGTGGCGGCAACAATTGGTCTGTCGTTCAAGAACCCCTATTGCAAGGTGCTCTGGTTTCATTAGACGCGAAAACAGGTGCCGTGCGTGCATTGGTCGGCGGTTATGACTTCCACAGCAAGACATTTAACCGTGCCACCCAAGCCATGCGCCAACCAGGTTCTACCTTTAAGCCTTTCGTATACTCTGCGGCACTCGCCAAAGGCATGACAGCATCCACCATGATTAATGACGCACCACTCTCCCTGCCGGGTAAAGGTGCCAATGGTTCTGCTTGGAATCCTAAAAACTCAGACGGCCGTTATGCAGGCTATATCACCCTGCGCCAAGCATTGACCGCCTCTAAAAACATGGTTTCCATCCGAATCTTGATGTCCATCGGTATCGGATACGCGCAACAATACATCCAACGTTTCGGCTTCAAACCGTCCGAAATCCCTGCCAGCCTGTCTATGGCGCTTGGTACCGGTGAAACAACACCATTGCGTGTCGCTGAAGCATATAGCGTCTTTGCCAATGGCGGTTACAAAATTTCCGCATACGTCATCGACAAGATTTATGACAGCGAAGGTCGTCTGAAAGCACAAATGCAACCTCTTGTTGCAGGCGAAAACGCTCCTCAAGCCATCGACCCGCGTAACGCATACATCATGTACAAAATCATGCAGGACGTTGTCCGTGTCGGTACTGCAAGAGGCGCCTCCGCACTTGGCCGTTCCGATATCGCCGGTAAAACCGGTACGACGAACGACAATAAAGATGCATGGTTCGTCGGCTTCAACCCAAGTATTGTCACTGCCGTATACATCGGCTTCGACAAACCGCGCAGCATGGGCCGCGCAGGTTACGGCGGCACGATTGCCGTTCCAGTCTGGGTCGATTACATGCGCTTCGCACTCAAAGGCGTAGAAAACAAAGGCATGAAAGCACCGGCAGGTATCGTGAACAGCGGCGGCGAATACTATATGAAAGAACGTATGACCACCAGCTCCGATATCACTCTGGACAATAGCGGTACCGTTCCACGCCCTGCACAACAACCTTCCCGACAACAACGCCCGGCCAATGCCAACACTGCCGCAACGCCTGATAGCGATCGGGATGGCGGAGACCGCGGTCGCGGTGATTTGCAAGAAACGCCGGTACAGCCAAGCAATGTTAACAATCGACAATTAGACTCGCTGTTCTAATTACACCGGTCAAAAAGGTCTCTGAAACCCGAATCAGGAATTTCAGACGACCTTTTTATATATGGCAGTACAATCTCAATTCATTGCCATGTGAACAAGATAGAAAAATTCACTTTAAACCGATACAGCATTGCCTCATCCGAGCCTAAAGCGGAGAGTTTCCCCAAATGCTAAAAAACCAGTTTCATACCATCTGCACTGTTCATCAAACTTATCCCCTACCCCTTGATTTCAAATTACCTCACCACGCTAGATTCCGCCTCTTCCAATCACTCCATCAATCAAACGAATTGTATAGTGGATTAACTTTAAACTAGTACGGCGTTACCTCGCCTTAGCTCAAAGAGAACGATTCTCTAAGGTGCTGAAGCACCAAAGTGAATCGGTTCCGTACTATCTGTACTGTCTGCGGGCTTCGTTCGCCTTGTCCTGATTTAAATTTAATCCACTATAATGCGGTGTGTTGGACGTGTTTTGCTCTTAAATAGAAACGGCACATTGCAAGGGGTCGTCTGAAAAAATCCGAATCTTTATAAAGAGGGCAATGTGTCTTTCAAGTGCCTA
>CAKMQH010000122.1 GCA_927911515.1 uncultured Neisseria sp. | reverse complement strand
ATTTAGGGTGTAAAAGAATGGTGGCATGGATTTCTTTATAGTGGATTAACTTAAACCAGTACGGCGTTGCCTCGCCTTGCCGTACTATCTATACTGTCTGCGGCTTCGTCGCCTTGTCCTGATTTAAAGTTAATCCACTATACTTTCAATCGACTATATTAAAAAACAGTAACCGCTGCGCTCGGTTATCTGCTTCCTCTTCTTTCCTGCGGGAGAGGGCGACTCTATTTTATTCCGTACATCTGAGAACCACCCCCATCCTAACCTTCCCCCGCCGGACGGGGGAAGGGATAAGGCTGCCGTTGCGGTAGCGCGGCGTCGTTCCTGCCGACGGATTTCACACTTTGAAGCCTCGTCATTCTTTAAGTTTTGGATTCACGCCTGAACGACAACAACGGCAAAAAGGCTTTTCAGACGACCTTTTCGACAAAATCGCGGTAACGTTCGGCAAATTCATCTGCGTGGCTTAAAAACGGGGCGTGTGCCGCTTTTTCCATCAAGACCAATTCGCTGTCCGTCAGATGGCGGTTGAGGTATTCGCCCATGCGTGGCGGGGTGATGGCGTCTTTTTGTCCAAACACTAGAAGCGAAGGGGCTTGGATGCCGGAAAGCAGAGGGCGGGCATCGGCTTGGTTGACGGCGTCCAATGCGGCTTGCAGGGCGGGCGGTGCGCCGTGGTGGGAGAGGTCGGGCAGGATGTTGCCGATGATTTCGGCGGCGTTTGGTGTGTGAAGCAACTGTAATTGTAGAAACTGTTTGATATGTTTGGCATAATCCTGCCGGAACGCGCCGACCATCTTGCCCAAAGCGGGATTGGACAGGCCTTCGGGGTAGTCCGCGTCGGCGGTCAGGCGGGCGAAACTTGCGGTCAGGCAGAGCGAACGGACTTTGTCGGGACGGCGTGCGGCGAGATGGAGCGCGACCAAGCCGCCGAGCGACCAGCCGAGGATGTGTGCCGGTGTGTCGATTTCTTCGGCGAAGGCTTCGGCAATGGCGGCGATGTTGAAGTTTTCGGCAAAGGGCGCGTCGCCGTGTCCGGGCAGGTCGAGGGCGCGGATGTCCCAATCGGTAGGCAGGCGCGGGATGAGATCGTCGAAGACGTGGCGGTTCGCTGCCCAGCCGTGTATCAGATAAACTTTTTTGGCGGAGTGCGGCATGGCTGTTTTCTCTATGGATGTGTTTTCTTGGTGGCGCAATGCGGGATGGCGGAACAAAAGCCGTTGCGTATTATGCCACGCCTTGGTTTCAGCGTGCGAAACCCAGCCGTATGGCAGTTTTTGCGACGGTTGCGCGGCGGACTTGGAAGAATTTTTTACGGACGCGGCAAACAGTTGTCCCTTGTGTTTCCGCCCTATACAGGGCGGGGCGGTGTGCGGCGACTGTCAGAAGAAGCCGCCGGCATTTGAGCGGATGTGGGCTTCGCTGTATTATGAGCCGCCCGTCAGCAGTATGATACGCGCGTTGAAGCATTTGGCTGACCTCGGCATGAGCCGTCCGCTGGCGGAACTGATGCGCCGCCATGCGCCCGATTGGCTGGAAACGGAACGTTTCGATTTCGTGCTGCCCGTGCCATTGAGCAAAGAAAGGCGGCTGCACCGCGGCTTCAACCAAAGCGAGGAATTGGCGGATATTCTGTCCGAACATTACGGCTGGACACTGCTGCCGAGGCAGACGGTTTTCAGACGACATCGCGAGCCGCAAAGCACGCTGAAAAGCGTAGACAGGGTGCGTAACATAAAAAATGCCTTTGAAATCAATGGTCATATCTCGAAAAACTGTAATATTTTGTTAATCGACGATGTGTTCACCACCGGCTCGACGCTGGACGAATTGGCGCGGACGCTGAAAAAATCAGGCGCAGGCAAGATTTTTTTGCTGGAGTTTGGCGCGTCCGCCAATGAAAAAATAGCTTAAAGTTTTTGACACCTACGGAACAATTCGGCATTATGCCGCTCTATAAGTGATTGATTTATATGTTTACCATAGTTTTGTATCAACCCGAAATCCCGCCCAATACGGGCAATATCATCCGATTATGCGCCAACACCGGAGCTGATTTACATCTGGTCAAGCCGCTCGGTTTTCCGCTGGATTCGGCAAAAATGAAACGCGCAGGTTTGGATTATCACGAGTTTGCAAAACTGACGGTACACGAGAATTTCGAAGATTGTCTCAAAGCCTTGGAAGGGCGCCGCATTTTCGCGCTGACCACCAAAGGCAAAACCCGTCCCGACGAAGTTTCTTTTGTTGAGGACGATGTCTTTTTGTTCGGTCCCGAGACACGCGGACTGCCCGCCGAAATCCTCGACGCCCTGCCCGAAGGGCAAAAGCTGCGCCTGCCCATGAAACCCGGCAGCCGGAGCATGAATCTTTCCAACACCGTCGCCGTGATTCTGTTTGAAGCATGGCGGCAAAACGGTTACGCAGGCGGTGTATAACATCCGCAAGGGAGTCTCCCTGAGCCGTTTGACAAAAACCAAGGCGATACTGTTTAACAGCTTGGTTTTTGTCAAACCGCCAATACGTCGTCTGAAACCGCCTGGGAGCCATCCCGCCGCGTTATCAACTCTAGAACGGACTACGTTTTGACTTTATCTAAAACCACCCTTTTCTCCACCCTGACTGCTGTTGCAATCAGCATCCTTTCCATTCATTCTGCCTCAGCCGACTCCATCGTTCGCGCCGAGAAGCTGAGTTCCTCAGCCAACCGCAGCTACAAAGTCGCCGGCAAACGCTACACGCCGATGACCAAAGTATCCAACTTCAGCCAAACCGGCAATGCCTCATGGTACGGCAGTCAGTTCCACGGCCGTAAAACCTCCAGCGGAGAGCGTTACAACATGAACGCCCTGACCGCCGCCCACAAAACCCTCCCCATTCCCAGCTACGCCCGTGTGACCAACACCAAAAACGGTAAAAGCGTCATCGTCCGCGTCAACGACCGCGGTCCTTTCCACGGCAACCGTGTGATCGACGTTTCCAAAGCCGCTGCCCAACAATTAGGTTTCATCAACCAAGGCACGGCACACGTCAAAGTCGAGCAAATCGTTCCGGGTCAAAGCGCACAAACCTACAACGGCCAAGACATTTTCGTCGATTTGAAATCCTTCGGTACCGAGCGCGAAGCGCAAGCCTATATGAACCAAGCTGCGGTAAACCTTTCTTACGGCAAAATGAATCCGAAAGTTTCCATGGAGAAACGCGACTACGAATACGTTGTCAAAATGGGTCCGTTCACCTCGCAAGAGCGTGCCGCCGAAGCCGAAGCCAAAGCACGCGGTCTGATTCAGGCAGCTTCGCTGTCCCTCTAAGCCGCATCCGTGTTTTCAGACGACCTGTTGCAAGACAGGTCGTTTTGTATTGAAGCATAGGTATAGTGGATTAACTTTATAGTGGATTAAAATTGCAATGATACGGCGTTGCCAACGCCCTTATGTACTACCCGTACACGGCGGGCGTTGCTGCCTTGTCTCATTTTTTATTTTAATCCGCTATAATCCCCCCGCTTCTCAACCAAAGGAATCCCCACCATGTCCCTCCCACCTTGCCCGCAATGCCAATCCGAATACACCTACGAAGACGGCAGCCAATACATCTGTCCCGAATGCGCGTTTGAATGGACGGAAAACGACGGCGAAGCCGCCGAAGAAACCCTGAGCGTCAAAGATGCCAACGGCGCCGTGTTGCAAGACGGCGACACTGTCGTCCTGATTAAAGACCTCAAAGTCAAAGGCAGCTCCATGGTCATCAAGCAAGGCACCAAGGTAAAAGGCATACGCCTGCAAGAAGGCGACCACAATATCAGTTGCAAAATCGACGGCAGCGCGATGAATTTGAAATCAGAGTTTGTCAAAAAAGCATGATGTTGGTATAATAATTGTTGGTGGGTCGCTAGGCCGACCTGAAAACCGTTTGTAAAGCTACTTGTCTCCGTAAGGGTTGCTTTCAAACGGTTTTCGCCTTTTTTCGGCAGGAGGAAATAGGCGTTGCACAAATTATAGTGGATTAACTTTAAATCAGGACAAGGCGACGAAGCCGCAGACAGTACAAATAGTACGGAACCGATTCACTTGGTGCTGCAGCACCTTAGAGAATCGTTCTCTTTGAGCTAAGGCGAGGCAACGCCGTACTGGTTTAAATTTAATCACTACAACGGCAGCGATATTTCGTCCGCCATATCAAACAAAGGTCGTCTGAAACCTGTTTTCGGTTTCAGAGACCTTTTTCATGATGCGGCAAAATGGC
>CAKMQH010000121.1 GCA_927911515.1 uncultured Neisseria sp. | reverse complement strand
TTCGATTTTGAAGCCTTTGCGCTCGGCGTAGCGGCTGTACATGCGGAACAGCATACCCGCCCAGTCTTCCGCTTCCGTACCGCCCGCGCCTGCGGTGATGTCGATAAAGCAGTTGTTCGGGTCGGCGGGCTGGTTGAACATCCGTTTGAACTCCAAATCCGCCATCTGTTTTTCCAGTCCCGCCACGTCTTCCTGCACGGCGGCGAAACCGTCTTCGTCGTTTTCTTCGACAGTCATTTCGATCAGCATTCGGTTGTCTTCGATGCCCGACGCGATGTTGTCGAGCGTCAATACGATGCCTTCAAGGATTTTGCGCTCTTTGCCGATTTCTTGGGCGCGTTTCGGGTCATTCCACAGCTCAGGGTCTTCGGAAAGGCCGATGACTTCTTCCAATCGGTCCTTCTTGCCCTGATAGTCCATATAGACGCGGATGTCTTCGCTGCGCTTTTCCAAATCGTTCAGGGTGTTGTTGAGCTGGTTGATTACTTCGGCTTCCATGATTCTTGTGTGCTTTCAGAATTTTAGGGGCGTATTGTAAGGGATTTGCGGGCTTTTTTCTATGATAAAGGTCTCTGAAAACCTGAATCTCAAGTTTTCAGACGACCTTATATATTGGCATCTTTAGGTTTGCACCCTCCGCCAGCCATGTGGCGGATTCCTATCCGGTCTGACCGGATTATTTATTCAGACGTTTCCACTGTGCGGGGGTATAGGTTCGGGTAGTGGTTTTCTCGTTGCCATGACGGTCGGTTCGGGTTTCAGTTACCACGACCTTGTCCTCGTCAGAGGTATCGACTGAACGGGAGTAGAACGGCACCAGATTATACTCATCGGGGTTGTAACGATAGCGTTCTTCGATACGGGTGCAGCAGTCAACTTCGTTCGTCACAATCAGCGCTTTTTGTTTGTTGTCAACGCGGAACATCCCCATGTAATTCTTGGTCAATTCAGACAGTGAATAATTGGAGCTAAAATAACCATACTCACCTTGCACGTAGATATCGTATGTAGGAGAGTCTTTAGGACCTTTATTACCGGTTGCAACGGCAATATCTTTGAGTCCGTCAAAGGTGAAGTCTTTCATAATCAAAGGGCTTTTTGCCGCAGAGATTTTGCTGCCTTCGCCGCGTTCAAATATCAGGTCGTCACTCTTAAAAACATTTGTGGTTTCCTGCTTAGGGTGATACAAAAACACCGCGCCTTTGCCGCCGCAATGATTGTCTTTGCAGCCCTCGACAGAAATATGCGCCTGCCAGCCGTCGGGCAAATCAGTCACACGGAAAAATTCTTTTGCCTGAGCGCCAGCAGCAGCGAAAAGAGCAAATAGCATAAGGTATTTTTTCATCATAGTTCCTTTACGTTTAACCCCGACCGGGTAATCAAATCAAATTTATGCAGAAGAGTAACCCTCTTCATATCAGGCAGCAAGGGCAATTAAGCCAAACAGGTATTCTTTCATAATTTTCTTATCCTTGCTTTACAAAATGACAAAAGGTCGTCTGAAAGCAGGAAAGGTGTGCAGATAGGCGGGAAAGGTTCGTGCGTATGATGGCACGATTGGCGGCGTAGCTTATTCGGAAGTATTGCACATGGTATGTGAAGGTCGTCTGAAAATGAGTTTCAGACGACCTTTGGTTTGGTTGGAAGGGATTAGTTTAGAAAGGCTGCACACGGATTCCACATTAAGCGTGATTTGCTGGTGTGTGAATGTGAGACGTTGCCACATTCGGCAGCCTGCACCCTAAAACCCCGCCCGATCCAATTCCTCCAGCAACGCAGGCCGGCGCGGTTTTTCGCTATATCGCTCCCTGATTTCGTCGGCAAAGTCTTCCATCGCCTGCCGTTGTGCGGAATATTGGCGGCGGAGGATCTTTAATTGGTTGAAGAGCTGGCGGTATTGCTTACGGTTGCTTGCCTTATTGATTTCAGCCGCAAAGATTTTCAGGTAACAAGCTACGATTCGGTCGTGATACGGCTCGGGGAAAGACGGTGCAAAACGTTCCATCATGTACAACAAGAGGTGTTGCTGCAATAGGGCGAGCAACAGATCGAATTCCTGTTCATGCTCCAATATTTCAGCTTGCAGCGAATATTGACCCGACAAGCGCGCAAGCAGGCGGTTGAATTCATGCGGCCATTCAGCGGCGGAAAACGTGGCTTTCCACGCCTCGTAATGCGGCAATGAAAGGCTGGTGGAAAACGCCAAATCCGCTGCGATTTCGCGTACATTTTTATCAGTTTCCTTCAATACATCAAACAATTGCAGCTTCCATTTGTGCGCTGTGCCGGGGGTTCCCTCAGCTTTGGCAATCTTGATTCCTTCACGCAAGAGGCGTTCTGCTTCCGCCCAATTTTGCTGCCCGACAGCTTGTTCTACCGCAATTTGTCTGAATTGCGGCAGGTGCAGATGTCGTCTGAAATAATCCTGCGCGGCAGCAGTATCGCCTTTCGCCTGCAAAACCTGCCAACCCTCAAATGCCCAAAATTCATGTTCCCAACCCGACTCGGTAGCAGCCAAACGTTTAACCACATAATCTTGCCACGCCTGCCATTCGCTGCGCAGCCGCCAGATTCGGGCGCGGATTTGGTAGATTTTATTGCCTGCCTCCGAGAAATCAAAATAGCGGCTGTCGTCCAAGCATTTGTCCAAAAAATTAATCAAACGCTTCGGGACGTTTTCCATGACCGCTTCTTCCAGCAGGTCGATTGCCATATACATAGCATCGCCCAACATACCGTCGGAATCGTCCGCCTTTTCAAAAGCATCCTGCAAACGCGGTATCAACAGAGGCAAAGCCTGCTGCAACGCCTCCGTCCCCTCCCGCGCCACATCTTCCAACCAGTTTTGCAGCCTGAAGCCCAGATCAGCGGCTTCGTAGTAATCATAATATCGGGTTCGGGAAAAGATTTTGGAGAGCTGCTGCCGATACGGATTGCCGCCCTTTTTAGGCTGCTGCGCGTCAGATTCGTCAGGCTGCCCATCCGGCGTTTGAGCGCGCACCGCATACCACAACGCCGCCATATGCTTGCACGCCCAGCCATAAGGACAATCGCAGCCCCCATCCTTAATGTACAAATCACTATCCAGCTTCAGCCATACCGAATAGTTTTCCGAACCACACACCTCCGCCCGATAA
>CAKMQH010000120.1 GCA_927911515.1 uncultured Neisseria sp. | reverse complement strand
ATTACTAAATGATAAATATAGTCATAAGGATTTGGTTGATAGTTTTTAAAAATTCAAAATGGAGAATGAAAAGATGAAACTAAACTTATCCGTCAAACCGCTGTGTTTGGTGTTGTCCCTTGTTTTGCAAATGTTTGTGTTGCGGAAGGTATTGCGGACAGGAGCGATGCACAAAAACGGTTCTACCGCATTGGGCAAAGAATCGAAGGCAGGGGAGAATGCGACCGCGTTGGGTGATAAAGCGGCTGCGGCGGGTTATAAGTCTGTTGCTGCCGGCTATGATTCAAACGCTTCGGGTTTGAGTGCGTCGGCGTTGGCAGTGAGGCTAAGGCGGAGGCATTGCGGACGGTTGCCGTCGGTTTCAGGGCGAATGCAAAAGGAACCAATGATATTGCCGTCGGCGGCGCATCGAAGGCTTCCGGCGGGCAGTCGGTGGCGGTCGGTTTGATGTCGCAGGCAACGGGTTTGCGTTCTATCGCGGTCGGTGAAAGCGCGAAGGCTGCCGACATTGATGCGGTTGCGTTTGGACGCGGCAGCGAAGCCAATGCGCTCAGTTCCACTGCTGTCGGGGATAGGGCAAAAGCCAACGGTACGCAGGCGGTTGCGCTGGCATCTGCTGCCGAGGCAAACGGTTATCAGGCGGTTGCAGTCGGTACGCGCGCGGTTGCCGAAGAAACCAACAGCGTGGCATTGGGCGTGGAATCTTCGTCCACCGCACTCAACGGTCTTGCCGCGGGTACGCGCGCACGGGTACGGAAATCGGGCGGAACGGCTTTGGGCGCAGGTGCTGCCGCATTTGAGGAAAAATCTGCTGCTTTGGGCTACAAAGCAGAAGCGCGTCAGCAAAACTCCGTGGCACTCGGTACGGACAGCGTTGCCGATACTGCGGCAGGCGTTGCAGGCCATGACTTTGCCACCGGCGCGGCAAGTACCGAAACGGGTAAGGCATGGGTATCGACTTTAGGTGCGGTATCTGTCGGCAGCGAACAAAACAGCCGCCAGATTACTAATGTTGCTGCGGGTAAGGAGGATACGGACGCGGTCAACGTTGCCCAAGTGAAGAGTCTTGCCCGCCAAACCCAAAACAGCCTTGCCGCAGCCGAGAGCAATCATCAGATCCAAATCGCCGCTTTGCGCAACGAAGCCAAAGTCCGTATGGACAAACTTGAAGAGCGCGCCGATTCAGGCTCCGCCGCTGCAATCGCGGTTGGCAGCCTCGGACAGGCATATCAGTCGGGACAAGGCGCGGTTTCCGTCGCAAGCGGTATCTGGCGCGGTAAAAGCGGTTACGCCGTAGGTATTTCCAAAGTATCCGCCAGCGGCAAATGGCTGGTTAAAGGCTCGGCAGTCGGCGCGGCGAAAGGCGGTGCGGGCGGCGGCGCCAGCGTAACCTACCTCTGGTAACCGTTGTTAGGCGTATCGCCGAAAGGTCGTCTGAAAACATTCTGTTTCGTCGGAGCCGTGTTTTTCAGACGACCTCGTTCTTGATAATTCCCTATTTGTCCCAATTCTGTCGATGTTATTAATTTTCGACAGAACAAAATGAATCCAAAATACGCTCCGCTTTTCCAATCTTTCACACTCAACAACGGCGTAACCGTCAAAAACCGCCTCGCCGTTGCGCCCATGACCCATTTCGGCTCCCTCGCCGACGGTTTAATCAGCGACCAAGAGCGCACGTTTCTCGGCAACCGCGCAGGGGATATGGGTCTCTTTATCTCCGCCGCCACTTTGGTTCAAGAGGGCGGCAAAGCCTTTCGTGGACAGCCTGAAGCTACGGGCGAAAACTGCCTCGATAGTCTGAAAGAAACCGCCCAAATCATTCAAAAACAAGGCGCAAAAGCGATTTTGCAAATCCATCACGGCGGCTCCCAAGCGATGGTGGAACTCAACCGCCGCGATAAAATCAGCGCGTCCGCCAGCAAAAAGGATGGGGCGCGTGAAGCGAGTGCCGCAGAAGTGGAAGAACTCATCGCCTCCTTTGCCCAAGCTGCCGATTTGGCACTTCGCGCAGGCTTTGACGGCGTGGAAATCCACGGCGCGAACGGCTATTTAATCCAACAGTTTTACTCCGCCCAAAGCAACCGCCGCAACGACCAATGGGGTGGCAGCTTGGAAAACAGAATGCGCTTCCCGCTCGCCGTCGTCGATGCCGTTGCCGCCGTCCGTGCAAAACACCAGCGCAACGACTTCATTATCGGCTACCGTTTCTCACCCGAAGAAGCAGGCGAAGACGGGCTGACCATGGCTGAAACGGGCGTGTTGATTGACGCCTTGGTGCAAAAGCCGTTGCAATACCTGCATGTTTCCTTGTGGGAATTCGACAAGAAAATCCGACGCGGCGGAGATACGGCGCAAACCCGTATGCAGTTTATCCACGACCGCATCAACGGCAAGCTGCCCCTTATCGGTGTGGGCAACCTGTTTACCGCCGACGATATTCTGGCGGCTTTTGAAACCGGCTGGGCGGAATTTATCGCATTGGGCAAAACCGTCATGATCAATCCGCGCATCGCCACACAAATCCGCGAAGACCGCGAAGCCGAAATCGAAACGCAACTCGACCCGACGCGCGCCGACCATTACGGTTTGCCCGACATCCTGTGGGAATTTTCCGCCAGCGGTACGCAATCTTGGCTGCCGCCGGTACAAGGCGCGGAGTGGAAGCCGGTAGATGCCTGATTGAGTGTAACGACAGCTTAAAACGGCAAAGATCAAGTTTGCTGTTTGATGAGGTCGTCTGAAAAGGTTTCGGCATACGCATAACCTTTTCGCTATGACTGAGAGGTCTCTGAAAAATCAAATACGAGATTTCAGACGACCTTTTTATTGTTTTGCTTCAAGGAAAAGACGGTTGATGATTTCAGTTGGCTCTGTGTTGCGGATGAAAATGTATTATCGAGCGAGGGGGACTAAACAATCATGGTTTTGCCGTTGTTTAAGCTATGGGTCGTCTGAAACGGAAAATGTCGGCTTTTTGAAGAGCCGTATTTATTAAGCCGATGCGCGTGATGGGATGGTTTGGCGATACGTAGTTTTCAATGTGTTGTTATATGTCATATATTATTTCAATTTAAATCAGTTGCTTGAAAAAATAGGGAGATTTTTTTAACTTGCAATTTGAGCGTTTTGTCATATATATGGTTTAATTCATGCTTTGAGTTGTAATGCTGTTATTTATAATCACTTGAAAACTTGCGGTTGTTTGTAATATAACTAAATTATTGTTTTTTTATATTTTTTGACTTTGTGGGCAATGATGCAGATTGTCTTTGGCAGGGTTGGCGTAAGGAGTAAAAAATGCATGTTGTCGTTCTTCCATCGTGGTATCCGAAATCCGAAACGGATGTGGACGGGATTTTCTTCCGTTTGCAGGCTCAGGCTTTGCAGCGCAAGGGTTTGAAAGTAGGGGTCATTGCGCCTTTGTTCCGTTCTTTGCGGACCGAATGGAAAAGTATTTTGACCGGACCTTATGGAATGCGGCATCACCAGCAGGGCGGTTTGAATACTTATGTTTACGACAGCATGTATTTTTCCCGCATTGCCCCGTCGTCGATATCGACCGTATCCGTTGGGTAAGGGCGGGCATGAAGGCTTTTAAGCGGTATGTGGTGGAAAACGGCAAGCCTGATGTCCTCCATGCGCATACAATGAATTTCGGCGGCGTTTTGGCGCATGAAATTTCCAAGAAATATGATATTCCTTATGTGATTACCGAACACAGCAGCGCAATCGCCCGCAATCTCGTCCGCCCAAACCAATGGCCGATCATGAAAGAATCCGCACAACATTGTCAGGAACGCTTTGCGGTCAGCAAGGATTTTTGTGCGTTGCTGCGCGAGAAATACGGATTGGACTGGGAATATCTGCCGAATATTTTGGGCGACAATTTTGCGCGTCCGTTTGAGCTTTTCGATAAGTCCCATCAGGATTTCACGTTTTGCTCCGTTTCCCACTTGCGCCATTTGAAAGGGCATGACTTATTGCTTCCCGCCTTTGTCAAGGCTTTGGAAAAGTATCCCTTCCTCAAACTCAAAATCGGCGGCAATGGCGTAGAGGCGGAAAATCTGCGCCGCTTGGTCGACGAATTGGACATCGGTCATGCCGTCACCTTTTTGGGCGCATTGAAGACGGATGAGGTCTTGGACTTGATGCGCCATAGCAATGCTTTTGTACTCGCCAGCCGTGTGGAAACATTCGGCGTGGTATTTATCGAGGCGCTTTCGCAAGGCTTGCCGGTCATTGCGACGATGTGCGGCGGGCCACAGTCGATTGTCAATGAAGACAACGGTTATCTGATTCCGACTGAAAATATAGAGGCATTGAGCGAGGCGCTGATTCGGATGTATGAAGAACGAGGAAAGTTTTCAGCGGAAAAATTACGCGCGGATTGTTTGAACGAATTTGGCGAAGATGCCGTGATTGGAAGGCTGATTCAAGCGTTTGAAGAAGTGACCGGTAAATCGGCGGAGGTGTAAACCGATCACGCTATGTGAAAGCAGAAGGCTTGCAACTAGGCTTAAAGTCTGGTGCAAGCCTTTATTGTTTGCGAATATGGTTTCTTTGTGATTAGAATTACTTTTTTTGACTATAAGAGACCTTTGCAAAAAAGCCCTTCCCCGACACCGAACCAAC
>CAKMQH010000119.1 GCA_927911515.1 uncultured Neisseria sp. | reverse complement strand
CAATAGCGTAAATGGTGATGTCGCGCGGTTTGCGTTCGATGACGATGCCTTTGCGGGCGTATTCGTACAGCGGTTTGCCTTCGTGTTTGAGGGCGGAAAACATCGGCGGCACTTGGCGGATGTCGCCCGTCAGGGCTTGGCATGCCGTCTGAAATTCGGTTAAGGAAATATCGGCACGGGCGGTGGCGATGATTTCGCCTTCGGCATCGCCGGTGCTGCTGGCTTCGCCGAGTTTCAGCGTGGCGGTGTAGGCTTTGTCGGCATCCAGCAGGTATTGGGCGAACTTGGTCGCTTCGCCGAAGCAGACGGGCAAAAAGTCCCGGTTGCCAAAGGGTCGAGCACGCCGGTATGCCCCGCTTTCTCGGCGTTGTAGAGGCGGCGGGCTTTTTGCAGGGCGGTGTTGCTGGAAAGTCCTTCTGGCTTGTCGAGCAGAAGGACGCCGTTGACGGGGCGTTTGGCGGGTTTGACGGTCATGATGGTGGTGAAGGGTAAGTGGCGGGTGTTTGGGTGGGAAATGATGGCAAAAGGTCGTCTGAAAACAGATTCGCGCTTTGATTGCGGCGTTTTCAGACGACCTTTAGCTTTAATCTTCCACCGGCTTTTCCGCCGCTACTTGGTCGATGAGGCTGGAAATGCTCATGCCGCGTTCGAGCGATTCGTCGTATTTGAAGTGCAGTTCGGGCGTTTTTGAAGAGTTTGATGCGTTTCGCTAGCTCGCTGCGCAAATGGCCTTTGGCGTGTTCCAAGGCTTCTTCGGTGATGTCGCGGGTGCTGTCGTCGAGGACGGTGTAGAACACGGTGGCGTGGCTGTAATCGCGGGTGACTTCGACTTCGTTGATGGTGATGAAGCCTGCGCGCGGGTCTTTCAGGCCGGTGCGGACCAGCTCGGCCAGTTCGCGCATGATTTGTTCTTTGACACGGTCTTGGCGGGCATAGCCGCGTTGCGGTTTTCTCATGGTTTTCCTTAAACGGCGGTGGCCGTTTCAACTTCGTTTTCAGACGGCCTGTGTGAAATAAGTGCGGTATTATAACGGATATACGGCAATTTGAGGTCGTCTGAAAAGGAGTTTGGCTATGCGGAAAATCAAAATCGGATTGGCGGGGTTCGGCATGTCGGCGCAGGTGTTCCATCTGCCGTTTTGGCGTGCGGATGCGCGGTTTGAAGTCGTGCGTGTGTTTGAACGCAGCGGCAATAGGGCGCAGGAAGTCCTGCCGCAGGCGCAGACCGTGCGTTCGTTTGAGGAGTTGCTTACCGACGATGTGGATTTGGTGGTCGTGACCACGCCGAACCAGACGCATTTCGATTTTGCCGCTCAGGCTTTGCGTGCGGGTAAAAATGTGGTGGTGGAAAAACCGTTGTGCACCACGGCGGCGCAAGCCTTGGAACTGGCGGAACTTGCCGAGCGGCAGGGCGTATTGCTGACTGTTTACCAAAACCGACGCTGGAACAGCGCGCCGCTGACCGCCAAAAAACTGCTTTCAGACGACCTTTTGGGCGAAATTGTGGATGCAGAGTTTCGTTTCGAGCGTTATGCGGCTGCCTTGAACAAAAAACGCTGGAAGGAAACGGGCGAGGCGGGCGTAGGGCTGGTGTACGATTTGGGTTCGCACCTCATGGATATGGCAGTCGATATTTTCGGAATGCCCGACGAACTTTATGCCGATGTGCGCTATCAGCATGAAGGAGCGGTCAGCGACGACAATTTCTATATCGCGCTTTATTACGCCGACGGCAAAAAAAGTCGCCTTGACCGCAAGCAAATATGCCCGCGAACCTTTGCCATTCATGACCTTGCATGGCAAACGCGGTTCATACGTCAAACAAAACGCCGACAACCAAGAAGCCCTGCTGCTCGGCGGCGCGCAACCCGTCGGGGCGTGGAACCGTGAGCCGGAAGACGAATGGGGCATCCTGCATACCGAAATCGATGGGGTGGTCGTCCGCAAAAAAATCGAAAGCGTCAGCGGAAATTATGCGGCGTTTTATGAAAACCTTTATGACGCGCTGCAAGGCAAATCTCCCACAGCGGTACAACCGCGCCAAGTGGCTCAAGTGCTGGGGCTGCTGGAGAAAGTATATGAAAGCGCGAAATCGGGGTGTCGGGTGAAGGTATAGGGAGCGGTTTAAACCGCCGAAGAGCAGGGCGGGGCAAAACCATTGGGGAAACGTAAGCCTGAAGATCGCAGAAAATAAGCCGCCGTTGCGTATCCTTTATTTTGTTTCGTTATAAAAAAAAGTATAATTACCGCCATTCAAAAACAATCCGAGGCCTGCCAAATGAACGTAACCGTTATCAATCACCCCCTTGTCCGCCACAAACTCACGCTCATGCGCGAGGCCGATTGCAGCACTTACAAATTCCGCACCCTCACTACCGAGCTGGCGCGCCTGATGGCTTACGAAGCCAGTCGTGATTTTGAAATTGAAAAATACATTATCGACGGCTGGTGCGGTCAAATCGAAGGCGACCGCATCAAGGGCAAAACCTTGACCGTCGTACCGATTTTGCGTGCCGGTTTGGGTATGCTCGACGGCGTGCTCGACCTGATTCCGACCGCTAAAATCAGCGTGGTCGGATTGCAGCGCGACGAAGAAACGCTTAAACCCGTTTCCTATTTTGAAAAATTTGTGGACAGCATGGACGAACGTCCCGCGCTGATTATCGACCCCATGCTCGCGACCGGCGGCTCCATGGTGGCTACTATCGACCTGTTGAAGGCAAAAGGCTGCAAAAATATCAAAGCGTTGGTACTCGTTGCCGCGCCCGAAGGCGTTAAAGCTGTCAATGAAGCGCATCCCGACGTTACCATCTACACCGCCGCCCTCGACAGCCATCTGAACGAAAACGGCTACATCATCCCCGGCTTGGGCGATGCGGGCGATAAGATTTTCGGCACGCGCTGATTCGTGATTTGAGGTCGTCTGAAACTGAATGTATGGGTTTCAGAGACCTTTTTTATAGTGGATTAACTTTAAATCAGGACAAGGCGAGGCAACGCCGTACTGGTTTAAAGTTAATTCACTATACAAGGTATTTTTCGTTGAAAATCCCACGTTAGAAAGGACAACCATGAGCTTCCAAGACAACCTCGCCGCCATGCCCGACATCGGTCATTTGAGCGGACTTGACATCCTCGACGCACAAGGCAAAGCCGTCCATCACATCCCAAACGCGCCCGGCAAGCAAGGCTCGCTGAAACTCTACAACGCTTTGGCATTGAATTTCGGTGGCAAACTCGATGCCGCCGCCGCCGCGCAGGGTCTGGACTGGTTTGCCGAACACGTCGCCGATGCGCAAGACAATCCAGGCAAGCATCCCAATATCGATTTGCTGTTGCAAGTTCAAAAAGAAAACCTCAGATTGCTTCTAAAGCCGGTTAACGCGTAAACATCAGTTAAGCGAAGGTCGTCTGAAAACAGAAATCCTGTTTCAGACGACCTTTTTCATGAAACCGTTTCGCTATAAATAAAATTGTTATATTATAACCAATCAAATTTTCTACCCGATACATTTGGAGAAACCATGAAAAAAACCGCATTGTTTATCGCATCCGCGCTTCTGTTCAGTACAGCCGCCCACGCACACCGCGTTTGGGTCGAAACCGCCCATACGCACGGCGGCGAATACCTTCAAGCCGAATTGGGCTACGGCGAGTTCCCCGAACTCGAACCCATCGCCAAAGACCGCCTGCACATTTTCAGCAAACCCATGCAGCTCGTTACCGAAAAAGGCAAAGAAAATCTGATTCAAAAAGGAACGTTCAACTACCAATACCGCAGCAAACAGCCCGTTAAAGACGGCAGCTATCTCGTTATCGCCGAATACCAGCCAACCTTCTGGTCCAAAAACAGCGCAGGCTGGAAACAGGCGAGCATCAAAGAAATGCCTGACGCAAGCTATTGCGAACAAACCCGAATGTTCGGTAAAAACACGTCAACGTCGGACACGAAAGTGCAGACACCGCCGTCATCACCAAGCAAGTCGGACAACATTTAGAAATCGTTCCGCTGGATAACCCCGCCAACGTCCACGTCGGCGAACGCTTCAAAGTCCGCGTCCTTTTCAACGGCGAGCCGTTGCCCAACGCGACCGTTACCGCCACATTTGACGGTTTCGACACCAGCGACCGCAGCAAAACCCACAAAACCGAAGCGCAAGCCTTCTCCGATACTACGGATGATAAAGGCGAAGTCAGCATCATTCCCCTGCGTCAAGGCTTCTGGAAAGCAAGCGTAGAACACAAAGCCGATTTCCCCGATCAAAGCGTGTGCCAAAAACAGGCGAACTACACCACCATGACCTTCCAAATCGGTCATACGCCTCATTAATCTCTAATGACAAAGGTCTCTGAAAACCGTATTGCAGGGTTTTCAGACGACCTTTTTCGTTATCAGCCAATCAATTTAATAGGCAGCCATTCATCAAGGCTTATGCGGTGCAAACATCCATTGCCCAAGCGCCAAGCCCAAATCGAATAGATTCAGACGACCTATCGCCACCCTGACCAAACGCAGACACGGAAAGCCTGCCTTAGCCGTCATCCGCCTGACCTGACGGTTTTTCCCTTCCGAAATCCGAATTTCCACCCAAAAATCAGGCACGGACTTACGCACGCGGATAGGCGGCACGCGCGGCCACAAAACATCCGCTTCGCCCGCCTCTAATACGCGAACCTTTGCCGGACGCGTGACAAAATCTCCTAAATTCACCCCGCGCCGCAGCATATCCAGCTTCGCTTCGTCGGGCGAACCTTCCACCTGCGCCCAATAAGTTTTCTCCAGTTTGAACTTAGGATCGGCAATCCGCGCCTGCAAACGCCCGTCGTTTGTCAGCAGCAGCAAACCCTCGCTGTCCGCATCCAAACGTCCCGCCGGATAAAAGTCCGGCAGCGCCACATAATCTTTCAAACACCCATACTTTTCATGCACCGAAAACTGGCAAATCACGCCATAAGGCTTGTTCAATACGATTAAATCATTCATTTTCATCACATCCTGAAAGCAAGCATGAATTGTACCAGCCGCCGCATACGGGCTACAATTTCACGCTTCTTTATATTTTATACAAATGATTTCATACGGTTAAAAAATACCCTCAGGCTCGGCTTGACACGTCCGAGTCAAACCAGTATATTACGCACTTCCTTAGGAGTAATGGCTGAGAGGCTGAAGGCACTTCCCTGCTAAGGAAGCATGTGGGGTCAACCTGCATCGAGGGTTCGAATCCCTCTTACTCCGCCACCATACGAAAACCCGTCGATTATTCGGCGGGTTTTCTTTTTATCGTTTTTGTCGAATTTAAGGATAACTGACAGGCAACCGTCAAACTTGACATTTACGGAACATGAAAGCGTTTGCACGAAGGCTGGATTGCCGTTGAAACCGGTTATTTAAGTGTCGCAATCATCAAAAATCAAAAAGGTCGTCTGAAACCATATTTCAGAGACCTTTTTATGTTTCTGCGCAGCGGTTTATTCTTCCGGAGCGCGGAAGGTGTCGTGGCAGGATTTGCAGCTTGCGCCGGTTTCGCTGTAAGCGGCTTTGATTTCTTCCAGCTTGCCGGTTTGTGCGGCGGCATTCAGTTTCTCAACGGCAGCGGCGAATTTGTCTTCTTCGGCTTTGAATTTAGCCGCATCAGACCAAACCGCAGGCAGGGCGCGGCCGTTGCCTTTGTCGTCAGATTGGAAGAAGGTGAAAGGTTTTTTGCTGGTTTCGGCAAAGGTTGCCGCAGCCTGCTTGAATTTCTCTACGTCGTAAGGCTCTTCGCCTTTTACCATTTTGCCCATGCTGGAGAACTCGGGCATCATGGCTTTGAACGCAGTGGTACGGTCTTCGGAGATCGGACCTTTGGGTTGCGCGGGTGCGCCGCCACCGCAGGCGGCAAGGGTCAGGGCAGCGAGCAGGGCTGCTGAGAAGAGTTTGGTATTCATGGCTTTTGTGTCCTGTGATAGTATTTTGTTATTCATATTTTCAGACGACGTCCGAAGAGGTCGTCTGAAAAGTTGCAATCATACCTGAAATGGGTTTACAAAACGAGAAAAGAAAGGAAATAGTTATGGCGATTTTGGTTACCGGCGCTTCGGCAGGTTTCGGTGAGGCGATGTGCCGCACGTTTGCGCAAGCCGGTTATTTCGTTATCGGCGCGGCACGGCGCAGCGAGAAACTGCAGGCATTGGCGGCTGAGTTGGGCGAGCGGTTTTATCCTTTAGAAATGGACGTTTCGCGAACCGAGTCGATACGCAATGCGCTCGACAGCCTGCCTGAAAATTTTGCCGAAATCGATTGCCTGATCAACAACGCCGGGTTGGCTTTGGGTTTGGAAACAGCAGACAAAGCAGATTTCAGCGATTGGGAAACCATGATTCAAACGAACATCGTCGGTCTGACTTTCCTGACGCGTCAAATCCTGCCGCAAATGGCGGAGCGCAAACAAGGCTATATCATGAATCTGGGTTCGATTGCCGGCAGCTATGCCTACGAGGGTAGTAATGTGTACGGCGCGACCAAAGCGTTTGTGCGCCAGTTCAGCATGAACCTGCGCGCGGAATTGGCGGATAAAAACATCCGCGTCACCAACATCGAGCCGGGTTTGTGCGGCGGTACCGAGTTTTCCAACGTCCGCTTTAAGGGCGATGACGAGCGGGCGGAAAAGGTTTATGAGAACGTCGAATCCATCCGGCCGCAAGACATTGCGGATACGGCTTTGTGGCTTTATCAGCGTCCGGCGCACATGAACGTCAATTCCATCGAAATCATGCCCGTCGCCCAAACGTTTGCCGGTATGAAAGTCATCCGCAATACGCTGCCCGTGCCTGCGCAGGCGGAGAGTTTCGAAAAACAAAGCATGTCTTTGTTTGCACGGATTAAGTCGTGGTTCAAATAGGCAGATTGGATGGGATGGGTCGTCTGAACGGTGGCACTTGGTTTCAGACGACCTCCGAATATCTGCATCTTACATAAACACGTTATAATGTAATCCTCTCCGTTCAGAATTTTAAGGTCGTCTGAAAGCCTTTATGAAACACGCAATCAAACAAAAAATCCTCGAACAGGCACGCCGTGACGGCGTACAGGTAACCGCTTTGCGCGAGCAGGTGCTCGATATCGTTTTGCAGCAAAGCGGCGTGATTAAAGCCTACAACGTCTTGTCGCAGATGCAGCAGCAAAGCGAGGGCGTGGTTGCGCCGCCGACGGCCTACCGCGCCCTTGATTTTTGGGCGGAGCAGGGCGTTTTGCACAAAGTGGCGGCGGTCAACGGCTATATTTTGTGCAGCCACGCGCAGCATGAGTGCGACGACCATTGCCACGACCACGAAGAAGCCGAAGCGCACCATAGCGCGTTTATTTTGGTCTGCACCGAATGCGGCACGGCGGACGAACAAACCCTGAGCCACGAATGGGCGGCACTGCGCGCAGGCGTTGCCGAAAGCGGCTTTGCGCTGAAAGAAGAACACGTTGTTTTAACTGGAATCTGTAAAAAATGTCAGAAGTGAAAAAAACCAAAGTCCACCTGATTTCAGGTTTTCTGGGAACAGGCAAAACCACCGCGCTTAAAAGCCTGATGGAGCAGAAAGACCCGAACGAAAAATGGGTCATCATCGTCAACGAGTTTGGCGAAATCGGCATTGACGGTGCGGTATTGAGCGACAACGGCATCCCCGTGGCAGAAATCGCCGGCGGCTGTCTGTGTTGTACCGCCGGCCCGCAAATGGGCGTAACCGTACAGAAAATGCTGCGCGACGCCAAGCCCGACCGCCTGATGATTGAGGCAAGCGGACTGGCGCACGCCGCCAGCGTCATCGACGAATTGAAAGCCAAACCGCTGGACAGCCTTTTGGAAATCGGCGCAGTTTTTACCGTCGTCGATCCGCGCCAGTTCATCAACCCCGATTACGCGCAACAGGCGTTGTATAAAGACCAAATCGGCATCTGCGACGTATTGGTCGCCAGCAAAACCGATTTATGTACCCCCGAACAGCTTGCCGAATTTCACGACAAAGCGGCAAAACTGTTCCCGCCCAAAGCCAAAGTGGTCGAAGTCCAAAACGCACAACTCGACATCCAATGGCTCGACATTCCCGTTATCGAAAAATCACGCTACCGCCTCAAAGCCCTGCCGGACAACACTATGGGCTTCCAGTCGCAAGGTTTCACTTTCCCCGCTGGACGCGATTTTGACGGCGAAAAATTGACCAACTTCTTCAACGACCTGCCTAAATTCACAGACGGCCTCGTCCGCGCCAAAGGCGTGTTCCAAGTGCTCGGCACATGGGTGTGGCTCAACTGGGTGGACGGGCAGTGGGGCGCCAACCAAGTCTCATGGCGGCGCGACTCGCGCTTCGAGCTGATTGCCAAGTCGTTTGACGCGGATTTGATTGAGAAGAAACTGCAAGAGGCTTTAGAGAAATAAGGAAGGTCGTCTGAAAGTTTGTCGCAGCAATTTTCAGAGACCTAAACGATAGTGAAGTCTATTGTTTTAATTGTCAGAAGAATATAAAGCAGTAATGGTCTTTCAGACGACCTTCAAACCAAAATAGAGGAATACCCCAAGCATGTACCGTTACATCCTCCACCGCCTATTACTCTTAATCCCCACGCTGTTGGGGATTTTGGCGATTACTTTTGCCGTTATCCAATTCGTGCCGGGCGGGCCGGTGGAGCAGATGGTGCAGCAGTTGACGCATGGTGCGGTCAGCGGTGAGACGGCGAATGCGACGGCGGGCAATATCATGAAAAACGGCAACCGCATCAGCCCGGAAGATTTGGCGGCGTTGAATGCGCTGTACGGTTTCGACAAGCCGCCGCTGACGCGGTTTGCGGATATGGTGTGGCGGTTTGCCCGTTTTGATTTGGGCAAGAGTTTTTTCCATCATGAAACCGTGTTTGAACTGGTCAAACAGAAAATGCCGGTGTCGATGAGTTTGGGCTTGTGGACGTTTTTTCTGACTTATCTGATCTGTATCCCTTTGGGCATTGCCAAGGCGGTGCGCGACGGCAGTCGTTTTGACGCGGTAACGGGGATGGTGGTGTTGGTCGGTTATACCATACCGCCGTTTGTGTTGGGTTTGGTGCTGCTGGTGTTGTTCGGCGGCGGCAGCTTTTTTGCGTGGTTCCCGCAGGGCGGTTTGGTCGGCGATGATTTCGATACGTTGTCGTGGGCGGGCAAAATTAAGGATTATCTGTGGCACATGGCGCTGCCGATTACGGCTTCGGTGGCGGGCAGTCTGGCGGTAACGACGGTTTTGACGAAAAACGTGTTTCTTGAAGAAATCCGCCGCCAATATGTTTATACCGCCCGCGCCAAGGGTTTGCCGGAAAAGCAAAATTTTGTGGAAACATGTTTTCCGCAACGCGATGATTCCGCTGATTACCGGCTTTCCCGCTGCCTTTATCGGCGCGTTTTTCACCGGCAGTCTGCTGATTGAAACCTTGTTCTCGCTCGACGGGCTGGGGCTGCTTTCCTACGAGGCGGTGATGAAGCGCGATTATCCGGTGGTGATGGGGACGCTGTATGTGTTCACGCTGATGGGTTTGCTGGCAAAATTGGTGTCGGATATTTCTTATTCGTGGGTCGATCCGCGCATTCATTTCGGCGGACAGAAATAGGTCGTCTGAAAACTTAAAGAATTATGGAGTTAAATATGATTAAACGTTTAAAAGATATTTCTGAAGAAAGCCGCGAACATAAAAACGATAATGCAAAAGTAGTCCGTATGGAATTGCAGGATGATGAAGCAACCAAACGGTTGGTCATGCATAGCGCAAAGCGCGTAATTGCCGCGCATAAGTCAGAATTGGAAAAGTTGGCTTATAAGTAATCTTCATGGTTGAATATTCAGACGACCTTTGTGCAATCCAATTATGAAAACACACACTTCAAACCCCACTTGGCAGGCCTTCAAGCAACACAAACGCGGCTGGTTCGCGTTGCGGGTTTTAGCCGTTTTGTTCGCCGTCGCGCTGCTTGCGCCTTTATGGAGCAACGACAAGCCGTTGTGGATACGTTATCAGGGCGAATATTATTTTCCGCTGGTAAACGAATACAACGAAACCGTGTTCGGCGGCGATTTCGACACGCCTGCCGATTACCTCGACCCGCTGATACGCGGCAACATCACGTCAAACGGTAATTACGCCGTTTATCTGCCCAACCCCTACGATGCCGATACGCTCAATGATTTCGACACGCAGCCCGACCCTGCAAGTCCGTCCGAAAGGCACTTGCTCGGCACGGACGACCGCGGTCGCGATGTCTTGGCGCGTTTGGTTTACGGGTTCCGCGATTCCCTGTTGTTTGCCCTTGCGCTGACTTTGGTAACGACCGTAATCGGCGTGATCACTGGCGCGGTGCAGGGTTATTTCGGCGGCAAGACCGACCTCTTGATGCAGCGCTTTATCGAAATCTGGGGCGGAATGCCGGAGCTTTACCTGCTGATTATCCTGTCTTCATTTTTTAATCCCAGTCTGCTGATATTGCTGGTGTTGCTGTCACTGTTCGGCTGGATGGGGCTGTCCGACTACGTCCGCGCCGAGTTTTTGAAAAACCGTCAGGCGGATTACGTTTTGGCGGCGCGTTCGATGGGCGTGGGCAACCGCGCGATTATGTGGCGGCACATCCTGCCCAACAGCCTGACGCCCGTATTGGCGTTTCTGCCTTTCCGCATCTCCGGCGCGGTGCTTGCGCTGACCAGCTTGGATTTCCTCGGTTTGGGCGTTCCCGCGTCGCAGGCGAGCTTGGGCGAACTCTTGGCGCAGGGAAAGGACAACTTGGACGCTTGGTGGATAGGCTTGTCCACCGTCGGTACGCTGACGGTTATGCTGCTTTTGCTGGTGATGATAGGCGAGGGCTTGCGTCAGGCGTTTGACGTGCGCGCTAGGGGATAGTATAAGCACGGAGTCTTTGCGGGCGTACATCAATGCGCGACCCGCGCCTTTAGAAGTTTCAGACGACCTCTATAATATTTTACTCACTTCATTTTTAAAGAATTTCAATGAATCAAACACACAACACAAATTTCTACGAAATGCTGTCCGCTGCCTGCCGTAAAAACGGCAAAGGTACTGCGGTGTTCAACGACAAAGAAAAAAACACCTACCACGCGCTCAAGCAGGAAGTCGATGCCGTAGCCGCATATCTGCAAAATATGGGCGTCAAATTCGGCGACAAAGTGGCTTTGGCGGTATCCAATTCGCCGGAATTTATCAGCGCCTATTTTGCCGTCTCTGCCATCGGCGCGGTTGCCGTACCGATGAATACGTTTTTGAAAAACAACGAATACGCATATATTTTGAACGACTGCAAAGCGCGGTTTATGTTTGCTTCGGCAGGTTTGCAGAAAGAGTTGAAGGGGCTGAAGAAACAGACCCGCGTCGAGAAAATCATTTGGATAGGCGAGGCGAAAGCGGCGGATGAAGCCGATGTGCGTTTTGAAGAAGCGCGCCGTTTTTCGGGTACGCCCGATTTGAGCCGCCAACCGAAAATCGATGATTTGGCGCATATTATTTACACTTCCGGCACGACAGGCCACCCAAAAGGCGCATTGATCAGCTATGGCAACCTGTTCTCCAACCTTGAAGGCATCGAGCGCATCTTTAAGATTACCAAACGCGACCGCTTCGTCGTGTTCCTGCCGATGTTCCACAGCTTTACGCTGACAGCCATGGTCTTGCTGCCGATTTATATGGCGTGTTCGATTATTTTGGTGAAATCCGTTTTCCCGTTCTCCAACGTTTTGAAACAGGTTTTATTCAAACGCGCGACCGTATTTTTGGGCGTACCCGCGATTTACACCGCCATGAGCAAAGCGAAAATCCCTTGGTATTTCAGATGGTTCAACCGTGTCCGTCTGTTTATCAGCGGCGGCGCGCCTTTGGCGGAACAAACCATCCTCGACTTTAAAGCGAAGTTCCCGCGTGCCAAGCTTTTGGAAGGCTACGGCTTGAGCGAATGCTCGCCCGTCGTCGCCGTCAACACGCCCGAAAGGCAAAAAGCCCGCAGCGTCGGCATCGCCTTGCCCGGATTGGAAGTCAAAGCCGTCAACGACGAATTGGTCGAAGTACCGACGGGCGAAGTGGGCGAACTTATCGTCAAAGGCGGTTCGGTCATGCAGGGCTACCTGAATATGCGCGATGCCACGGACGAAGCCATCGTCAACGGCTGGCTGAAAACAGGCGATTTTGTCACGATAGACGAAGACGGCTTTATCTTTATCGTCGACCGCAAAAAAGACCTGATTATTTCCAAAGGGCAAAACGTTTATCCGCGCGAAATCGAAGAGGCGATTTACAAACTCGACGCCGTCGAAGCCGCAGCCGTCATCGGCGTGAAAGACCAATACGCCGACGAAGAAATCATCGCCTTTATCCAACTCAAAGACGGCGAAACGTTCGACGAAGCCGACGTGCGCACCTATTTGCGCGGAAATTTGGCTAATTTCAAAATCCCCAAACAGATTTACTTTAAAGACGAACTGCCGAAAAACGCAACTGGCAAAGTGTTGAAACGGGTGTTGAAAGAGCAGTTTCAGAAATAATAAGCGTTCAGACGACCTCGGTTTGCGGGTTTGAATCAGAGGTCGTCTGAAAAGCAGAAAGCCGATGTTTGCTGGGCGCGTTTCTTGTTCATCATTAGATATTGGCTTATTGCTTCGTAAAGATTTCTGCCCGTGCGGCGGGTATTGCCGATTTGATTCCAACCGTTTTCAGACGACCTCGATACCATGACGAAACCCATCCTTGAAATTGAAAACCTAAACGCCTTTTTCCCCGGCAAGCAAGTCCTGCACGACGTCAGCCTGACCGTACAGACCGGCAGGAAACTGGCATTGGTCGGCGAGAGCGGCAGCGGTAAAACCGTGTTGGCGCAGGGCATTATGCGGCTGAATCCGCTGGTGTCGTTTGAAGGTTGTCTGAAATTCGACGGCAACGATTTGCTGACACAATCCGAACGCGCCCTGCAAAAGCTGCGCGGACGGGAAATCGGCATGGTGTTTCAAGAACCGATGACCGCGCTCAACCCCGTGATGCGCGTCGGTGCGCAGATTGCCGAAGTGCTGACCCTGCATCTGGGGTTGGACAAAAACAGGCATGGGCGAGGGCGGTCGAACTCTTGGCGGAAACTGGCATCCGCGAGCCAGAGCAGAAAGCCTTTGCCTATCCCTTCCAGCTTTCCGGCGGACAGCGGCAGCGGGCGATGATTGCGATGGCGGTTGCCGCCGAACCCAAGCTCCTGATTGCCGACGAACCGACCACCGCCTTGGATGTCGCCGTGCAGGCGCAGATTCTCGATTTGTTGGCGCGTTTGCAGCAGGCGCACAACATGACCATGCTCTACATCACCCACGACCTGAACCTTGTCCGCCGCTTTGCAGACGACGTCGCCGTGATGCGCGGCGGACGCATTGTCGAAACGGGCGCAGCGGCGGAAGTATTCGCCCGCCCTCAACACGAATACACGCAAATGCTGTTGAACGCCGGTGCCGCACGCAAGATCGTACCTTTGGCGGACAACCCCGCCACCGTCTTGCAGGCGGAGCAGCTTTCCGTTGCCGTCAAAGAAACGGCGGGCTGGTTCAAAAAACGCAGCAAAACCCTGCTGGAGCCGGTTTCCTTCGATTTGAAAGCGGGCGAAACGCTAGGCATCATCGGCGAGAGCGGCTGCGGCAAAACCACGCTCGCAAAAGCCGTGATGCACCTTATCGACGCGGAAGGTCGTCTGAAAATCAACGGCGAAGCCTGGACGCGCGAATCGAGGCGCGACATCCAAATGGTGTTCCAAGACCCGTTCGGCGCATTCAATCCGCGCATGAACGTCTTTAATATCGTTTCCGAAGCCCTGCGCGTCCACGAACCCGATTTGTCCCGCGCAGAAATGCGGCAGCGCGTGCAAGACGTATTGCGTCAGGTCGGACTGCCCGAAGACGCGCTCGAACGCTATCCGCACGCCTTTTCCGGCGGACAACGCCAGCGGCTCGCCATCGCCCGTGCCATCATCGTCCGCCCGAAAATCCTCGTTTTGGACGAACCCACCAGCGCGCTCGACGTACAATGGCAGCAACAGATTCTGGAGCTGCTCGCCGATTTGCAAAAACAACACGGTCTCAGCCTCATCATCATCAGCCACGACCTCGCCGTCATCCGCGCCCTGTCGCACCGCGTGATGGTGTTGAAAGACGGTAAAATCGTCGAAGAGGGCGGCTGCGAAACCGTATTTGCCAACCCTTCCAGCGATTACACGCGCCATCTGATGAGTTTCAGGGCAGGCTGAACCGTCGGATAGGCCGTCTGAAAAACATTAGCCAATCCCGATGGCAACCTTACAAAAAAGCTATTACACTTTTGCGACACTTGAAATTTTCAGCCCCAAGCCCTATCCTGCACAACATCTGATTCAATTTGACACAAAAAGGAAAACTCATGAGCAGCGAACTGATTATCCACACTACTGATGCAAATTTCGAACAAGACGTTTTGAAATCCGACGTCCCCGTATTGCTCGACTTCTGGGCACCTTGGTGCGGCCCTTGCAAAATGATTGCTCCGATTTTGGACGACATCGCCGCCGAATTTGAAGGCCGTCTGAAAGTCGTCAAAATCAACATCGACGAAAAACGAAGCCACCCCCGCCAAATTCGGCGTGCGCGGTATTCCGACGTTGATGGTGTTCAAAAACGGCGAAAACGTCGCCACCAAAGTCGGCGCTTTGGCAAAAGGTCAATTGACCGCATTTGTAAACGCTTCTTTGGCTTAAGTTTCAACAACGCAAAAGGTCTCTGAATTTTCAGACGACCTTTTTGTATGTTTGGATTTTAGGGAAACAGGGTACTTTGCCTGTTCTTATAGTGGATTAAATTTAAATCAGGACAAGGCAACGAAGCCGCAGACAGTACAAATAGTACGGCAAGGCGAGGCAACGCCGTACTGGTTTAAATTTAATCCACTATATTTTTATCCGTTCAAAGATTTCGGCAAACGGGCATTACCCGATTAAATCGCTTTAATCCACGCTAAAAGGTC
>CAKMQH010000118.1 GCA_927911515.1 uncultured Neisseria sp. | reverse complement strand
AAATTCGTTACAAAGTAAAAACCGAACTGATGCGTGCGGCTATGTTCGAACACGAATACATCGACTCCATCCAATAATGAAAAAGGTCGTCTGAAAAAGCATTTTCAGAGACCTTTTAATCAATAAATATTCATCGCCACCAAACCACTCTCGCCGTTTATACGCCATACAATCCGCTCTAAAACCCTTTATAGTGGATTAAATTTAAATCAGGACAAGGCGACGAAGCCGCAGACAGTACAAATAGTACGGCAAGGCGAGGCAACGCCGTACTGGTTTCAATTTAATCCACTCTATAAACACACAACTTCAAACCAACTATCGTTTCCAGTCTTTCAGACGACCTCGGAGACCGAGTAAAGCTGCTTCTATCTAATATGGTCAAAAACAAATTTACAGTCAAAATGTTATAAAGTATCATCTCGAAACTCATTTACTTTATTTCAGACGACCCATCTTAGAAAGACCCAATACTTGGGCGAGGTACTCTATACGGCTTTATAGCAAAGTCAAAATTCGTTGGATGCCGCCCTTGTTTTTGTCGGTTTTTCCAACTCATCATCTAAGGTCGTCTGAACACTTTAGACTTATGAATTCCATTCTCTTAACCGGCCTACTCCAACGGCTGCTGATTGCCCTTCTCGCAATTGCAGCATTATGGGCAATATATTTTTGGGCAGTCGCACATGAGCACAAGGTAGAAAATCTGACGGTCAGCTACCAACACCGCCCTGCCATCCACCATATCGATATTACTTTTGAAAACCACAGCATGTGGGCGATTTTCGGCCCCAACGGTGCGGGAAAATCCACGCTGCTTAAAGCCATTATGGGACTTCAAAACATCGATACGGGCAAAGTGTCGCTTGAAGGACTGCAACGCAAAGATATAGCCTATCTTCCCCAGCAGTCAGACATTGACCGCAGCCAGCCGATGACTGTCTTTGAGCTTGCCGCGATGGGTTTATGGTACGAAATAGGCTTTTTTGGTCGCGTGAATACCAAACAACGCCAACGGGTTATGGCAGCATTGGAACGCGTCGGCGTTCAGGATCTTGCTGACCGCCAAATCGCCCACCTTTCCAACGGACAATTCCAACGTGTGCTATTTGCACGAATGCTGGCTCAAAACGCCAATTTCTTGCTCTTGGACGAACCCTTTAACGCAGTAGATGCCCGGACAACTTACGCATTGTTAGACGTATTGAAACAATGCCATGAAGACGGGCAAGCCATCATTGCCGTTTTGCATGATTACGAACAAGTCCGAACCTATTTTCCCCATACCATCTTGATTGCACGGGAAAAAGTTGCCGCTGGCGCGACTAACGCCGTACTGAGCGACGCGCATTTAAGCCAAGCCAACGCATTGATGCAAAGGCAAGAATCAGCAGATTGGTGTGAGGTATAACAAAAAAGCATTGCAAATTTCCATTGCAATGCTTTTTTATTGAAATCCAATCAAGAAGTTACCTTACGGCTTCAAAACAAAAACTGCACTATCGCTAGTGCAGTTTTTTAAATCATTCTTGAATCAATGATTAACGTTTTTTTGCCGGTAACGGTAGCAACCGCCAAGTTTTCGTTACGTTTCAGAGAACGCTTTCTACACCTTCAGGCAGTTGAATGTCAGACAGGTGAAGGATGTCGCCAGCAACGACTTTAGCGCAGTCCAGATCCAGGTATGCAGGGATGTTGGCAGGCAAAGCAACCACTTCAACAGTAGTGTTCAACAGGGATACGCGACCGCCTTGCAGTTTAACGGCTTGAGAGCTTTCAGCGTTAACAATGTGCAGAGGAACGCGGATACGTACAGGTTGGTCGGCTTTCACAGCTTGGAAGTCGATATGTTGAACTTCGCGACGGAACGGGTGCATTTGGAAATCGCGGACGATAACGTCTTTGGTTTCGCCGTTCAGAGACAGTTTGATCAGTGCAGTGTGGAAAGATTCTTTTTCCAATGCGTAGAATACGGTTTTGTGATCCACAGCAATTGCAACAGGCTCTTGACCTTCACCGTACAAAATGCCGGGAATTTGGCCTTCGCGACGCAGGCGGCGGCTCGCACCAGTGCCTTGTGCTTCACGAACAGAGGCTTGAATTTCATAAGTCATGTTAAATACTCCAAATTAAATAAAACTACCGTCATCGGCCGCGACCAGCTTAAGACGGCTTCGGGGTTATGGCAGCAACATGCTGCCTGTCATCACTTCTTCATTGAAAAGATATGAGACGGATTCTTCATTGCTGATGCGGCGGACCGTTTCAGCCAAAAGGCCGGCAATCGTCACTTGACGGATACGATCGCATTGTTTGGCCGCTTCAGACAAAGGAATAGTGTCGGTTATAACAACTTGGTCGATTTCAGACGAGGCAATACGGCTGACTGCCTCTCCTGAAAATACGGCGTGGCTGGCATAAGCCAAGACTCGCTCCGCTCCGCGCTCTTTCAAAGCGACGGCAGCTTTACACAGCGTATTCGCAGTATCAATCATGTCATCGACAATTAGACAGGTACGACCTTGGATGTCGCCAATAATGTTCATTACTTCCGCCACGTTGGCTTTCGGGCGGCGTTTGTCGATAATTGCCAAATCGGCATTTAATGATTTTGCAACAGCACGAGCGCGGACTACACCGCCAATATCTGGGCTGACTACGGTCAGGTTTTCAATACGCTGTTGCTTGATGTCGTTCAACAGGATAGGAGTGGCATAGATATTGTCGACAGGAATATCAAAAAAGCCCTGAATTTGGTCGGCATGTAAATCAACAGTCAAAACGCGGTCGATACCTGCCGAATACAACATATTCGCCACCAGTTTGGCGGAAATCGGAACGCGTACAGAACGTGGACGGCGATCTTGCCTTGCATAGCCGAAATAGGGAATTGCGGCGGTAATACGACCGGCAGAAGCGCGCTTCAGCGCATCTGCCATAGTCAGAATTTCCATCAGGTTGTCGTTAGTTGGAGCGCAAGTAGGCTGGAGGATGAAAACATCACGACCACGAACGTTTTCCATCAATTCGACAGCAATTTCGCCATCTGAGAATTTGGATACTGTGGCCTCGCCCAATGAAATATCCAAGTGTTTGACAACACGTTGTGCCAATTCCGGATTTGCGTTGCCGGTAAATACCATCAAACTGTCGTATGTGGCCATATCTTCACCTGTTTTTATGTTTAACTTCCGCTCAGAAAACGTCATGCTTCCCTCTGCTTTATGTCCAAGACATTATGGGCGTTATTATACGCATAATGACCGGCATAGTGAATTAAATTTGTGGCGTTACATCGCTATCGCGCCTCATTTCAATTCAAATTTATCACTATAAAACAAAGTTTTTCAGCGTTATCATTGATTTTCAACATAAAAGAGCGTGTAAGGAAACTTACACGCTCTTATTTGGCTGGGGAGGAAGGATTCGAACCTTCGCATGCTGGAATCAAAATCCAGTGTCTTAACCGCTTGACGACTCCCCAACTTTATCAAATCATCTGAAACAAAGGATGAATGTCTAAACCTTCAACACAATATGCTTCATATGATTGTGAAACTTGTTGGTATATATTGTTTGCTTTTTGCTGATTATCCGTAGAGAGAAATATACACGCTCCAGACCCTGTCATTAATGCAGAACCATATTGGGACAATTCACAATAAGCTTTCCAAACTTCAGGATACTCCTGAAAAACAACAGCCTGCATATCATTCCTGAATGGCTGCAAAGATTGGAAAGTCGGCATTATGCTTGGTTTGGAATTTCGTGTCAAGTTCTCATGTGAGAAAATTTTAACAGTCGAAACATGTACCGATGGTTTAACTATTACATACCATTGTTTAGGAATTTCTATTTCGACTAATTGCTCGCCAATCCCTCGTGCAAAAGCACTTTGTCCGAAAAGGAAAAATGGCACATCCGCACCCAATTTTACTGCCAAATCAATAAGCTGCTGTCTTGTCAGCCGACATTGCCACCATTGGTTTAACACGGTTAACACGGTTGCAGCATCGGAGCTGCCTCCGCCTAATCCTCCTCCGGTCGGAATCTTTTTTTTCCAACCAGATTTCCACGCCACGACAGGAACCGGTATGTTTCTGCAAGGTAAGTGCGGCACGATAAGCCAAATCTTGCTCGTAGGAAATACCTTCGGTCGGATTATGCAGAATAATCTTTTTGTCGTCTCGTGGCTTCAGGTAAACGGTATCATACAGCCCGATAAGGCAGAAAATACTTTCTAAATTATGATATCCGTCATCCCTTCTGCCCGTAATACGCAAATCAAGATTCAACTTGGCGGGCGCGGGAAAGGCTTGGGCTTCAACAGGAATATCCATATCAAGCTCTTTTTTTATTTTTTAAGGCGGGCCGCACATTGCGTCTGATCGCTGGCAGCAGGTTCGTGGTTGACTTCATCAAATACCAGCCGAACATTTAATTTAGCATTTTCCAATTGAAGAATTTTCGGCTTACCTTCGCTATTGGTGCTGCGTGTAATAGTCCAATCAAACTGCTCCAAACGCCCATCAGGCAACAATCGATATGGCGCATTGGCAACGCGTTTACCATCCGCCCAAATATGCAGATATTGGACAGGCAATTCATAGCCCAAAAGTTTGTGACTGAGTTCTTCTGCCGTTTCCGCCTGATACACCTGACCTTTACTGTCCACAGCCAACACACCTTGGTTGTCTTTACACAACTGTCCGACCGTACTACCCAAAGGTGTATTGACGCTAATGGTTTGGACTTGATTTTGATATGACCAGTCAAAATTGGCGTAAGAGCCTTTTTCTTCGACTTTTACTGCCAATCTTCCGTCCGCAGTAAAATCATTGACATTCTC
>CAKMQH010000117.1 GCA_927911515.1 uncultured Neisseria sp. | reverse complement strand
TGAGTTTGGTAAAGCCGTCTTTTGGGAAGATTTTGGTATCTTCGGCAAAAAAGCAGAAAAGCAGGCGGGTCAGGAAGACATTGAGGGCATGGATGTCTTCGGGTTTTCAAGATGGTTGGTACGGCGGATATGGTCGAAAAGACGCCCCATTTTTTCTGCGGCTTTGGTGTCGGCGGGATTTTCTTCAAATCCGCTGCTTTTTCCAAGCCTGCAAGGGGAAGGAAAAGCCGTAGTTCTGAGCCAAATCGGTGTAGGCACATTCGAGATAGTCATCGGCCTTAGTGTCATAGGCGGCGATGTTTTGAAAATCGGTTACGATAAAGAAGCGGATTTTGTTTTTACCGGCGGAAGGTGATTGTTTCAGGGTTTGCAGGATGTCGTAAATGTCTGACCCGGGGTCGGCAGGTTTGAAATAAAGTTTCCGGCTGAGGGCAATTTCGCCGAGTAAAGGCACATCGGCGACGTTGGTGCCGGAGGTTTGGTTTTGCAGTTTGGTGATGGTGGCTTTCGGGGTATCAAACAGGCGGAGGAAGCCGTAGATGAAGTTTGCTTTGTCTTCCGATTGTACGAGCTTGGCAAGACCGTCAAAGAGTTTGGTGGGATTAATTGCCATGATCGCAATACCTTTGTTAAGAATTTGTAAGATTCGAAATTATATCTGTTTTTATTGAGAAAGAGTATTAGGATAGATAGGTAAAAGGTATTGCAAAAGGTCGTCTGAAATGTTTCAGATTGTCTTGGTGGTATTTTTAAGGATGGGATGGTGTGGGTGTTCTTGCTCTTTCTTTGATTTTCGTTATTTTTGGGTAGAGGGATGGATTATGTTGAGGAGCCAAAAACTTGGAAACAGGTTTTCAGACGACCTTTTTATCTCTAGCATTAATCTTTACATGTTTTCAAACCAACTTTAGCCGAATTGACTTGAGAAGAAGTGTAAAGGGGTTATAATCAATTAACAGATGAATAATCTGTTATTTCACCCATATGGACATCAAGGAGAAGGTAATGAAAAAACATGATTTTGAATCCCGCAAAGAAGCTTTGTTGAAAGACATCCAAGACGTGATGAGCGATGTTGAAGAGCTGTACAGCAAAGGCGTGGAAGTCGGCTCGGAAGAGGGTAAAAAAGCCAAAGCAAAATTGCAAGAGAAACTTGAAGCTGCCAAGGATCGTTTACACGATTTTCAAGAAGAAGCTGGCGACCGAATCAGATACCACGCCGACCGCGCGCGTGAAAAATACGACGAATTTGAAGAAGAGGCAGAAGAGCGTTTCAGAGAAGGCAAAAAACGCTTGGCAGAGTTTAGCGATGAAGCAGGCGACCGTATCAAACGAGGTGCACGCCAAGCTGATGCAGCCGTACACGACAAACCTTATTACGCAATGGGCTTTGCCGCACTGGCGGGCTTGGTGGTCGGCGTATTGCTGAACCGCCGCTAATCGGTAAAACATGAATGCCGTCCGGACATGATTTTCCGAAATCTTGTTCCGGCGGCGTTTCCTTATGTGGGTCAGTACATTTCAGACGACCCCAAACCCTTCAGATTGTCCGTTTTGGAACAATCAGGGAAATCGGAATATGGGCATCAGACAAAATATCGAACATACAAAAACGCTGCTGAATCAAGGTATTGATTTGCTTTTGCTGCGGATGCAGATTTTGAATCTGGATTTGGCGGAGCAGGCGGAAAACGTGTTCCGCATCATCATATGGTTAGTCGTATCGGGCATCTTGCTGCTGATTGCATTCATCAGTCTGCTTTTCGGACTAAACCGCGTGTTGTCGGATACCGCGGCGATATGGGTATTCTTCGGGATTACCATCGTCAGCCTAATCGTCATTGCGGTCTTGTTCGGCAAAGTCGCAAAAGACTGGCGCAGCCAAAACAACCAAATCGCCGCAACCTTGCAGGACATTAAGGCAGACATTGCCTGCCTGCGCGGACAAGAAATGCAGGAAGGAGAGGACGATGAATAAAACGGAACGCGATGAAGCACGCGAACTGTTGCAACTGGAAGCCAAGTTGGTTCGCCTGAGAATCGAGGCATCGCATATGAAACAGCAAAAATGGAAAGAACAGGACGATCGCAAGTCGGATAAGCTGATGACGCTGCTGGACTTGGGTAGCGAACTGAACCGCACACGCCTCCTGTATAAAACGGCAGGACTCGCCATCCCCCGAAAATTCCGCTTAGGGGCACTACTGGCGGCGTTTGCGTTGAAAGCTGCGATGAAGTAATTGGATTAAGACGCGGAGGTCCACGCATCCGAATTTACGGCTGTTTTTAAAAATTCCATTCAGCTCCCAACGACCATTGACGGCTGCTGCGTCGTGCATAAGGGGCATTGCTGCGGATGCGGCTGTATCCGTAATTCAAGGTCGGCGTGATGCCTTTGTAGGACAATTTATTATGGCTGAGGCTGACGAAGAGGGAACGCTCGCGGTTGCGTTGCGGCTCCGTACCGAATGCCATAATACCTTTATAGCGACGGTTGGCAAATGAAGCGGTCAGGCGGCTGTTCAGCCCGCCCAAAAACGGCCATTGCTGTATCCAGCCTATATTGAAACTGTTGCGACGGTAGGCGGCATTGTTGACGGCATTGCGTATGTTTTTGTTTTCAGGAACAAATCGGTTGTATTGCCAACCGCCGAACAGGGTCGTATTGCCGAAACGGCGTGCCAGGGAGAGATAGGTGCCGTCGTGCCAACCGTCGTTACGCAGCGCACGATCAGTTTCCCGATAGTTTTGGCGGTAGCGTTCCAGCGAGTAATAAAGTTGTGTCGCGTTGCCGAGATTGGCCATATGCGAAAGCTGTACGCCGACCCCGTGTGCCAGCATATACGGCGCGGCGCGGCGGTTTTTTTCTTTTTTGCTGTCAAATTCGCTGCTGCCCGCCAACTGTGCCTGATAAAACGGTAAAACGCTGACGGTTTGTTTGCCGTCCTTGCGCTGCCAGCCCAAATAAGCCCTGCCGAACGCATCGTCGTAAGCCGATTGGCGGTCGAAAAAATAGCTCGTTCCGCTGAGGTTGGCGCGGAATTTGACGGCGTGATGCCCGTACAGCGGGGTGAGTTTTTCGGTGTTCAATTCGTAATTCAAGCCGTTGGCACTGACGGGCAAAGTAACGCTGCATGCGGTTTGCCCCCTTGTTTCGATGCAATAACGCGGAGCAGCGTTGTTGGCGTTATCGCTATGCACGGGACTGATTCCACCAGACCATTTCCATTCTGTCTGCCGCTTGACGGCTTCTTGAAAGCGTTTGACGTTTTCCAAAACGGGGGCAGGTATATCGCGTTGCGCGGCATGGCGGAAATGCGCCGCCGCCTCGCCCAAACGATAATCCTGAAACTCTGCCGCCGCCAAATCCAACAATATGCGGTCGTCTGAAACGTCGGATTCATAAGGGTACGATAACGCTCGACCGCTTCGGAAGTCCGCCCTTTCAACTTTGCCAGCAAAGCATCGGCACGTGCAATCAGCTTGGGATTGTGGTTGGGCTGTTTGCGGTAAAGTGCGGCAAGCGAAGAAACCAAATCTGCGCTATTGCCGTTAAGTGCTTGAATCAGCGCGTCCTCAAGAATACGCGGGTTTGCCGCCAAAAAATCATCGCCGACCACAGTCGGTTCGCCGACATTCTCATTCTTTTCAGACGACCTTTCTTCTTCGGACAAAATATCCAGCCATTGTTTTTGCTGCACTGTACGGCAGCATCCTGAGAAGGCGCATCCTGCCGGACACCACCTTCGGGCAATTGAGCCAAGACTGCGGAAGGCAACAGGCAACATAACGATGCCGAAACCATTTTTTGTTTTATTCTTAACATTCAAAATCATCCGAAATATATGTGTGTATATCGTAGGGGTAGCCAAATGCAAACCGCCATGCCCTACTGATTCCCCCAGTCAGGGATTTACGGCTGTCAAAGGTCTCTGAACTTTTCAGACGACCTTATTTTTGCGTAAAAGCAACAGATTCGCATTAAGATGCAGCATTATAGAGGTAAATTTCCAAAACAAACATAACTGATTTATTTTTATGGTCTTATAAATTATTCAAATGTTATTCATCAGTAGATTCATAGGATTAATCAAGCCAACCCACTAAACACGCCTGCAATATATCTTGCGAATCCAAAGCAATAGTTTGATTACACTATCACCCGATATTCTTCATCAGTAATAGATAACAATATCAAATCAGATATTTAGAACAAATATTCAACTCCATGTCTTTAATTGATTTATTTCTTAATATTTACTTAAGAAATCATAAAAAATCCACGCGGATATTGCCAAAACACCATAATTATTACAAAATATTACAACAAAATTGGTAATCCTTATCATTAATTTATAAAATATCAATATTAAGAGAGATTCATCATGAAAATCAAAGTACCCGCAATTTCTGCGGCAGCGACCCTTATTCTGACTGCCTGCGCTGGAGGAGGCGCATCCGAACCGAAAGTCCCCGTTGCCATACCTACGGCGCAGCCTATCGCCAATGTCAAGCTGAGTGATGAAAGCAGTGCGGTACAGACCATCAACACCCTTTCCGGTAAAGGCGGCAGCCTGCATGAAGCCGAACTCAAAGTAAAAGATCTATGGGGCGACTATACCACTAGTAAACAATATGTCTATCAAACCCCTTCCGGCAACTATTACAACATCAGCTCATACTCTGATCCGATTATTCCTTCCTCTTTCAGCCCTTCCTACAATCTGCGTACACGCCACGAAGGTCAGCCTTTGTCTGAGGGTGGAAAACTGTTTGTCTGTTGCAGCAGTTCCGGACAGTTCACCTACGCGCCCGCAACCAAACAGGACCACCTCAAATTCGGCGCATGGATAAGTTCAGACGGCACGGCAGACCTATTTGTCGGCGGCAAACCTGTTGGCACGGCGAAACCGTCTTATTACACTCCGTCAGACAGTACAGTGGCAAAAGGCAAGACCACATACGAAGTTTGGGCAGTCCGCGTCCGCAACGGCAATTTTGTTACCTCTACCTACGAGCCCAAAAAACCCTATGAGTCGTCTGAAAAAACCGCTCCCAAACTTTCACTGCTCACAGCCAATTTCAACACCAACAAACTCGGCGGCACGATTTTAGGTAATGCGGATTACGGTCCGGACGTTGTAATGAAAGATGTGGGCATCAACGGTGTTGATTTCTCAGGCACTGCCGAATCAGACGGTAAAAACGGTAAAGTCGAAGGAAAATTCTTCGGTCAGTTTAACGGCGCCCATAAAACAGAAGTCAGCATAGGCGGCAAAGTAACCTTCGATGCCGATAAATCGTTGGATACCGTATTCGGCGGCGTAGAAAATTCATCAGACCGCAATACGACGGATACAAGCTTGACACCTGTCAGCAAGTAACCGTACGTCAAACATCCCAATAAACCGATAATCAGTACATCTTTAAGAGGCAAAAAATGTCCTTCCCCTTCAAACCCGTACTGCTGGCAGTTGTTGTCAGCCAAACTTTCCCTGCCTTCGCAGCCGATCCCGTACCGCAGGTCCGTCAGGATTTGAATGAAGTCAAAGTCATTGGTGGTCGTAAAGCCCAAAAACTTGGCGAAGAGAAAGTCCGCCGTCAGGCATTGGATAAACAAATGGTCTCTGACGAAAGCGACTTGGTGCGCTACGATCCGGGCATCAGCGTCGTCGAAGGCGGGCGCTCCGGTTCCAACGGTTTTACCATACGCGGTGTCGATAAAGACCGCGTCGCCATCAACGTGGACGGACTGGCACAAGCAGAAAGCAGGTCGTCTGAAGCATTCCAAGAGTTGTTCGGTGCATACGGCAACTTCAATGCAAACCGCAACACTTCCGAACCTGAAAATTTCTCGGAAGTAACCCTCACCAAAGGCGCGGACTCGCTCAAATCCGGCAGCGGTGCATTGGGCGGTGCCGTCAACTATAAAACCAAATCCGCAAGCGACTATGTTTCCGAAGAAAAGCCCTACCATTTGGGCATTAAAGGCGGCTATATCGGACGCAACAGCCAGAAATTCAGCAGCATAACCGCCGCAGGAACTTGGCTGGGTCTGGACGCATTGATGGTTTATACCCGCCGTTTCGGTAAAGAAACCAAAAACAACAGCGACGCTGCCGATACCGTCATCACCGACAACAAACAAAGCTGGAACCCGAATGCCGGCAGCACCAACTACGGCAGCCGCGGCGTAGCCCGCAGCAAACCCGATCCACAAGATTGGGTAAACAAAAGCACCTTATTCAAACTGGGTTACAACTTCAACGATCAAAACCGTATCGGCTGGATTTACGAAGACTCTCGTACCGACCGCACAACGACCGAATTATCCAATATGTGGGCGGCAAACTATAAAGGCGAGGCATTGGGCGATACCCGTTCCCGTCAAGATATTTCCTACCGCAAACGCATCGGTTTTGAATATAAAAACCAACTTGACAAAGGTCCATGGGACAGTCTTAACCTGCGTTACGACCGTCAAACCATCGACATGAGCACCTGGAGCTGGGATTTGCCGACGGATTATAATCGCAGCGGTGTGAACAGCGACGTGTACCATATGTTTCGCAACATCCGTCAAAAAATACCCAATTTGGTGCCGATGCCGAAAAACAAATCGACTTCTCCAAATTGGTATGGGCAATGCAATACGGATTGGGTGGTTCCCAAAACGACAGCGGAAATAGTGATCATAGCTATTGGGTACGCCTATACGACCCAAAATATCAAACGTCCAACAACCAAGAATTGACTATGCTGGTCGAAAGCTCCTCCAAAAACCGTTTTGCCTACTGGAACAACACCTTCCAATTCGGCGACAGCAGCCAATACCGCCTCAATGCCGGGGTTCGCTACGACAACAGCAGCAGCAAAGCCAAGGACAACCCCAACTATACCCCTGCCATCCGCGGTCAAATCCCCTATCTTGGCAGCGAGCGTAAACACAGCGGTTTCAGCTACGGTTTAGGATTAGACTGGAAATTCACGCCGCGTCTGAATCTTCTGGCGAAATACAGTACAGGCTTCCGCGCGCCGACTTCGGATGAAACCTGGCTCTTGTTCCCGCATCCTGACTTCTACCTTAAAGCAAACCCTAACCTTAAGGCAGAAACCGCCAAAAACTTCGAACTGGGACTTGCCGGCAGCGGCAAAGCAGGAAACTTTAAATTCTCCGGTTTCCAAACCCGCTACCGTAATTTTATCGAACTGACCTACATGGGCGTATCTTCCGATAATCCCAACAGCCCCAACTACGCTCCGATTTCCGACGGTACCGCCTTGGTCAGCTCGCCCGTTTGGCAAAACCAAAACCGTTCCTCAGCATGGGTGAAAGGTTTGGAATTTAACGGCACATGGAATCTCGACAGTATCGGTTTGCCGCAAGGCACGCACGCAGGTGTCAATGTCAGCTACATCAAAGGCAAAGCCAAACAAACCAACGGACAGGAAACCCCGATTAACGCCCTTTCCCCGTGGTCTGCCGTTTACAATCTGGGCTACGATGCGCCGTCCAAACGCTGGGGCATCAATGCGTACCTGACCCACACCGCAGCTAAAAAACCGTCTGACACCGTCCACAGCAGTGATGATTTGAACAACCCATGGCCGTTTGCCAAGCACAGCAAAGCCTATACGCTTTTTGACCTGACAGGCTACGTCAACTTGGGCAAATACTTCACCCTGCGCGCCGGTGCGTACAACATCGGCAACAAAAAAATACTACACTTGGGAATCGCTGCGCAGCATCCGCGAATTCGGCACAGTCAACCGCGTCGACAACAAAACCCATGCCGGTATAGAACGCTTCACCTCTCCGGGCAGAAGCTACAACTTTACGCTTGAAGCCAAGTTCTAAAAGCGTTTGAAGTAACAAGAAAGGTCGTCTGAAAACGTTTTTTCAGACGACCTTAATATTTGGTTGGGTTTTGTCTAATCTACGATTTCTTTCTTAAGAAATTGAAACAACATCCGCGATGCATCTTGCTCCATCAAAGATTTTAAATTTTGTTCCTTGCGGGATCTTTTCATTTTTCCTTATGAGAAACCAAGCCTTCGCATAACTGATGTTTTTATTGGCTATATGTTCGTAAATATCTAAAACGATACTTCTAGGAAAATTTTCTTGAAAAACCCCATCTTCAAATTTGCTTACAGGATAAAAGAGACCGATAGGAGGAATTGTCTTGCAACCTCTGTCTTCTTGTGGCTTCCAAAAAATTTGAACATTAACAGTATTGTCAACATTGATCATCTCGCCCTCCTGATGCTTAGAATGACCCTGAGACCTTTGCAAAATTCCCCTCTTCCCCTTCACCCCCAACAGCCAAACCCAAACACAGGTTTTTCGGCTGTTTTCATGCCAAATATCCCCGTTTTCTCCCCAGATGCCCCATAATAAGGCATCCGAGCCGCCTTTTAGGCGCCAACAGGCACACTTAGCCTGTTGGCGGCTTTCAACAGGTTCAAACACATCGCCTTCAGATGACTTTGCGCACTCACTTTACACAGACCAA
>CAKMQH010000116.1 GCA_927911515.1 uncultured Neisseria sp. | reverse complement strand
GCCGGCGAAGTTGGTTCGAACGCCCCCGCCAACGCCCTCAAAGAAATCGTCGAAAACAGCATAGACGCAGGCGCGACGGCGATTTGGTTGACGAGGTGGTCGGGCAGGGCGGCGATTCGGGACATGGGTTTCTTCCGTTTTCAAACTGGCGGGTATTATAGCAAAAGGTCGTCTGAAAACCGGAATCGGGATTTCAGAGACCTTTTGATCAGACGGGCGGTTTATTTGTTTTCTGCTTCTTCAAAACCGACGACTTCCAAGCCGAAGCCGGTCAGGCCGGTGAAGGCGGAAGGTTGTCCTAACACGCGCAGTTTGCCGACGTTGAGACCGGCAAGGATTTGCGCGCCGATGCCGTAGCTTTTGCTGTCCCATTTGTAGGCTTGGTTTGCGCCTTTGGGCAGGGTGCGGTCGAGCAGAGTGGCGCCGTCTTCGGTGCGGTGCAGGAGGATGACGACGCCGCTTTCGGCTTGTTGGATGCGCTCAAGGGCTTTGGGCAGCGACCAGGAATGGCGCGGGTTGGCTTGGATGAAGTCCATGACGCTGAAGGGTTCGTGTACGCGGACGAGGGTTTCGGTGTCGGCGGTGGGTGTGCCTTTGACGAGGGCAAGGTGGGTTTCTCCGGAGAGCTTGTCGACGTAAACGTGTTGCTGGAACTCGCCCCACGGGGTTTGTACAGGCGAGTCGCCCATTTCTTCGAGCAGGCTTTCGGTACGGCTGCGGTATTCGATGAGGTCGGTAATCGTGCCGATTTTGAGGTCGTGTTCTTCGGCGAACTTCATCAGTTCGGGCATACGCGCCATGGTGCCGTCGTCGTTGATGATTTCGCAGATGACAGCGGCGGGGATGAGTCCGTTCATTTGTGCCAAATCGACGCCGGCTTCGGTGTGTCCGGCGCGTACCAAAACGCGCCTTTTTGCGCGCGCAGGGGGAAGAGTGTGGCCGGGTTGGACGATGTCTTCGGGTTTGGCGGTTGGGGAAACGGCGGTCTGGATGGTCAGGGCGCGGTCGGCGGCGGAGATGCCGGTGGTGATGCCTTGCGCCGCTTCAATGGAAACGGTGAAGTTGGTGCCGTATTGCGCGCCGTTTTTCTGGGTCATCATGGGCAGACCGAGACGCTCGACCATGCTGCCTTCCATCGGCAGGCAAACCAGTCCGCGCGCATGTTTGATCATGAAGTTGATGGCTTCGGGGGTAACGAACTGCGCCGCCATCAGCAAATCGCCTTCGTTTTCGCGGTCTTCCGCGTCGGTGATGATGACCATTTTGCCGGCTTTGATGTCGGCGAGGATTTCAGGGATGGAGGAAATGTGGGGCATGGTGCGTCTTTCTTGATGGTCAGGTTGGGCTGAGGCGTGTTCTTGATCCAGCCACATGGCGGGCATTTGCGCCGCCAGTTCGATTTGCGGCTTTTTTCTCGCCGAAGGATTTGTTTTTCAGAAGGGCGGACAATTCGCCTTGGTTGATGGCGATGGCTTCGGCAAAACGGGTTTGCTGGCCGCCGTATTTGTCCGCTATCCATTGCCGCAGGTTGCGGCGGCGCAGGTCGGTGGTGTTCATGATGTGTTGTGTGGCTGAAAGGATGTAGGCGATTGTAGTCTTGTCTTTACCAAAAGGCAAACTGTGTTTGATGGTAGATTTTTATTACTTTTTGGTAATATTTTGACGGGAGGTCTCTGAAAAACAAAAAATGGTTTTTCAGACGACCTTTGCTTGAAATCTGAACATTTGAAAGAATATGGGCGTTAAGTTTAACGCAATAGAAAAGGGTTTAACCTGATGAAAATGGTTTACCGATTGATTTTAATATCTGTTTTTTGCGCACTCGCAGCGGCGGGTGGTTGGTTTTATGCCCAACACCGCAACGACAACGCCCATGAAGCGATTTCGCGCGAAGGCGTTTTGATGCAGATTAAGCAGATGAACCGCTTGGAAAGCACGGCTTTTTACATCGACACCATCATCCGCACCGAGAAAAAAGGAGACTGGCGCAGATTGTGGCAGGACTCGCAAAGCGGTCTGTTTATCGTGCGCGGCAAAGTGTTGGCGGGCTTGGATTTGGATAAACTTCATGCCGACAACGTCAATATCGTAGACGGAAAAGTCCTCATCAGCCTGCCACCCGTAGAAATCCTCAGCGTTGATTTGGAAAATATCGAGGTGTACGACATCCAAACCGGTTCGTTCAACCTTTTGCCGGTGGATAAGGCGGTGTTCAAAACCGTGCAGGAAGAAGCCAAAAAGCAAGTCCTCGCCAGCGCGTGTAAAGCCCAGATTTTGGATCATGCCAACCGCCAAGCGCAAACGCAGCTTGAAAACCTGTTTGCCCTGACGCAGACGCAGGTATCGGTTTATCCGGCGGCTGTGGGGCAGTGTAAATAGCGGCAGCGCAAAACAAGGCTTAAGAGCCGAGTACAAACAAGGTCTCTGAAAACGAAAGTAGCGGGTTTGCCAAATCGTTTTCAGACGACCTTTTGTTTAGCGTAGATACGCTTCACATCAAGCGCACGTGTACATCATCCAAGCGTTAAAGATAGTCGCCGACATTCGGGCTTCTGCCGAACACGGCTTCATGCGCCTGACTGATGGTCAGCCGGTTGAACATCAGCCGCTGGGTTTGGTCGCCGTCGATAATCCTTACCCTGCCTTCCAATTTCGGCGCGTCGTGGTGAAAAGTGTTTTTAAACGCAAGCCAGCGGTCGGTTTGCAGGTGGACGACAGCAAACATATCGTGCGAAATATTCACGCCGACGCTGATGAGTTTCGGCGAAGCCTGAAGGCAGAAACTGCTATCGCCGAACAGGCACAGCCCCTCGTTTTCGGCATAGCGGAACAGCTCGATTTTCACCGCATCGGGTTCGGCGAATATGGTGCAAAACAGCCGCTCAAACAGCGACGGCTGCGCCACGCCTTCGCTCAACATGCCGTAAAGCCCCGCCAGCCAATCGACATAGCCGAGAAACGAAAAACGGTAGTTTTGCATGATGGCTTCGATGCGGCTCGGATCGCGCTTGCTGATCAGGCGCACAAACTCAAACCCGACCTCCGGCAGCCGCGCCCGAACGGCCTCATGCAGACGGTGGGCGAACAGGTTTTTATGATTGTGCGGATTGCGCAGGATGCCGAGGAATTTCAGCCGCAATATCCGCCACAATGCCTCGGGAACTTTGACCGTATCGATTTCGCCCGTTTTCAGACGGCCTTCGGGCAGCGTGCGCAGATGGTTGCAGGCTTCTTCGTAGCCGCTTTCGTGGCGGTTGAACCAGCTTTCCAAATTGTACTGGTTGGCGGTGTTTTCCACGAAAGTCAGCGTGTAGAGGTTTTTCGCCGCTAGATTGCCAATGATGTTGACACTCGCCACCGCACCGCGACTTTCGTTCCCGCCGCGAACCTTGTCGCCGGAGCGGGAGCGTCGGGCGGCAGCCGGTTCGCGGAATAGGGACAAAGGCAGCTTGTAAACATTCTGATTCTGCGGGCTGACCTGAGGATTATGCGCGTGCTGCCGCTGCTCGGTCTGGGCGATATAGTGATGTTCCTTGGTCGGATTCGCCGTCAACAGCGCATAAGGTTTTTCGCCGCATTCGGAAAATTCGCAATCACTGAGGATAAAGGCTTGTCGGGTCATAGTGTCGGGAAGGGTCGTCTGAATGTGCCGATTATAGTGGATAGGGAATTAAGGGGATTATACGGAATGATGGTGACGGGTTTGGTCTTTATACGCAAAAGGACGCAAAAAGGTCGTCTGAAAA
>CAKMQH010000115.1 GCA_927911515.1 uncultured Neisseria sp. | reverse complement strand
TACGGCAGCGAGCCGGCAACCTATTGCCGCCGACATCAAAAAACTGCTTTGATCCACATGGGTCGTCTGAATGCCGGTCGCGGTTTTCAGACGACCTTTTCCCATCTGAAACATACAATGGAGAAAGTCAGACCGCCTGCTTGATACAGGTTCAAAGTCTGACGGCACACAACAACAATGACTGAAAACACACTGACCATCGCCCTGTCCAAAGGACGCATCTTTGAAGAAACGTTGCCGCTTTTGGCAGCGGCGGGCATTGTTCCCGCCGAAGCGCCTGAGAAATCGCGCAAGCTGATTATCGGCACCAACCATGAAAACATCCGCCTCGTCATCGTCCGCGCCACCGACGTGCCGACTTACGTCCAATACGGCGCGGCAGACTTCGGCATCGCAGGCAAAGACGTTTTAATCGAACACGGCGGCAGCGGGCTTTATCAGCCGCTGGATTTGCACATCGCCGAATGCCGCATGATGGTTGCCGTGCGCAAAGGTTTCGACTACACCGCCGCCTCGCAGCCCGGCAGCCGCCTGCGTATCGCGACAAAATACCCCAACATCGCCGCCGAGCATTTCGCCGGAAAAGGCGTACACGTCGACATCATCAAACTCTACGGCTCGATGGAGCTTGCGCCGCTGGTCGGCTTGAGTGACGCCATCGTCGATTTGGTCTCCACCGGCAACACGCTTAAGGCAAACGGTTTGGAAGCGGTCGAACACGTTGTCGATATTTCCAGCCGTCTGGTGGTCAACAAAGCCGCATTGAAAACGAAACACGCGCTGCTGGAGCCGATTATTCAGGCGTTCGGCAGCGCAGTGAAGGAGAAGTGAGCATTCATTTGAATGAAGATGCGTTTTCAGACGACCCTATCCGCCCCCCCAGCGGGTCGTCTGAAAATATCACCGGCAGTAAACTGTATAGGAGAAGTTAAAATGGTTGCAAAAATAAAAAAATTCTCAGATTCAACCCTTTCCGTTTTGAATAACGGCGAGCGTCGGTTTTACGTCTATTGTCTGACCGACCTGAAAAAAGACAAAATCCTCTACATTGGCAAAGGCTGCGGTAATCGCATCTTCGAGCATGAACAAGCCGCCCGTTCGCAAGACGGCGAATTCGGCGATATTGACGTACCGGAACGCAAAGCCATCGCCAAATGCAAGAAACTCGGCCGCCATATCATCAGCTACCATCTGACCGAAGCCGAAGCGCAAGCCGCCGAAACTGCCCTGATTCATTTCGTCAAATCGGTTGTCGATAAAAAGTTCAAAAAACAATCTGCCGAATGCGGCGCAGGCGGCATCAGCGCGGAAGCACTCGACGACCGCTTCAAATTCACGCCCTGCCCACTCGACGAATTCAACCCCGACGGACTCGTTCTCGCCGTCAAAATCCAAGACGCTTTGGACTTGGATACCGACGAAGAAGCGGACTACCGCTTCGACAACCAAGACGATGCCAACCTCAAATCGCGCACGCTAGGCAACTGGATTGTCGGCAAAGATGCCGCCTCCAAAGTGAAATACGTTATCGGCGTTCACACCGGACTGCAAAACGCTGTTGTCAGCGCGTATGAAGTAGACGGTTTTGAAACAATGGTTGAGGAAACCAAAAACGGTAGAAAACAAACCCGTTACCGTTTCCATACCGCCTCGTCCAGCAAAAAAGTGCTGTCCAAACTCGGTCTGCACCAAAAATGCCTGCCCGAATTGAAGTTCGGCGGCGCGGGCGAAAAGGCGTATATCAGACCCAAAACAGAGACAGAGACTGAACAAGAGAATATTCAGACGACCCCAAGTCCAAAAATAAAAAAGGAGAAAACCAAATCATGAAAAAACTCAACACCCAATCGCCCGATTTCCAAGCCGAACTCAAAGCCCTGCTGGCTTTTGAGACCGCGCAGAATCCCGAAATCGACCGCATCGTCGCCGACATCTGCGCCGACGTGCAAAAACGCGGTGATGCGGCGCTCATCGAATACACCAACCGCTTCGACGGCACGTCCGCCCAAACTATAGCCGACCTCATTCTCACTCAAGACGATTTGCAGGCCGCATTTGAGCGTTTGCAGCCCGAAATTCAAACCGCCTTGAAAACCGCCGCCGCACGCGTCGAAAGCTACCACCAACGCCAAAAAATGGAATCGTGGACGTATGAGGACGAAGACGGCACGCTGTTGGGACAACAAATTACACCGCTTGACCGCGTCGGCATTTACGTTCCCGGCGGCAAAGCGGCGTATCCGAGTTCCGTCATCATGAACGCCATGCCCGCCCATGTCGCAGGCGTGAAAGAAATCATCATGGTCGTCCCCACGCCCAAAGGCGAACGCAACGACATCGTACTTGCTGCCGCCTTCGTCGCGGGCGTCACCAAAGTCTTCACCGTCGGCGGCGCACAGGCGGTTGCCGCCCTCGCCTACGGCACCGAGTCCGTACCGCAGGTCGATAAAATCACCGGTCCGGGCAACGCTTTCGTCGCCGCCGCCAAACGCCGCGTGTTCGGCGTAGTCGGTATCGACATGGTGGCGGGGCCGTCTGAAATCCTCGTTATCGCCGACGGCACCACGCCCGCCGACTGGGTGGCGATGGATTTGTTCAGCCAGGCTGAACACGACGAAATCGCCCAAGCCATCCTCATCGGCACGTCGCAGCCCTATCTCGACGAAGTTCAAGCTGCCATGAACCGCCTCATCGAAGCCATGCCCCGCCGCGACATCATCGAAGCTCGCTCGGCAACAGGGGCGCGATGATACTCGCCAAAGACTTGGACGAAGCCTGCGAAATCGCCAACTACATTTCCCCCGAACACTTGGAATTGTCGGTAGAAAACCCGCAGGAATGGGCGAAAAAAATCCGCCACGCCGGCGCGATTTTCATGGGACGCTACACCAGCGAAAGCCTCGGCGACTACTGCGCCGGTCCCAACCACGTCCTACCCACCAGCCGTACCGCCCGCTTTTCCTCGCCGCTGGGCACTTACGACTTCCAAAAACGCTCCAGCCTGATCCAAGTCTCCGAACAAGGCGCACAGAAACTGGGCAAAATCGCCAGCGTGTTGGCACACGGCGAAAGCCTGACCGCCCACGCGCGCGCGGCGGAATTCAGGTTGAAAGACTGATTCGGTCGAACCCGCCGTCCATCAAAAAGCAAAGGTCGTCTGAAAACCTGTTTTTTATAGTGGATTAAATTTAAACCAGTACGGCGTTGCCTCGCCTTGCCGTACTATCTGTACTGTCTGCGGCTTCGTCGCCTTGTCCTGATTTAAATTTAATCACTATATATTTGCTCATAAAAAAACTGCACCTTGTGAGTTGGAGGGGATGTCCAACTTTTGGGGTGCAGTTCAATAATTTCAGACGACCTTTTCTTTATAACCAATTACAGTTTAACCGAATGCTCGCGCGTTTCGTGGAACACGATGTCCGGCCAGCGTTCTTGCGTGAG
>CAKMQH010000114.1 GCA_927911515.1 uncultured Neisseria sp. | reverse complement strand
CACTTTCAGACGACCCCTCAAGCCCAAAGGCCGAAAGGTCGTCTAGAAAACAAAGATGAACGCATTATACCCGATTCCCAACAAACCGAAAACAAAACATGACTTCAGCCAAGCCCGAATTGCCCGACTATCTCGGCAATATCCGTATCATCCTTACCCGCACCAGCCATCCTGCCAATATCGGCTCTGCCGCCCGCGCCATGAAGACCATGGGGCTGCACAAGCTCACCATCGTCGCCCCGAATTTGATGTCCACGCCGATGACTGAGCAGCCGCCCGTTTTCAACCCCGAAAACCCACAAGACTTCCAACTGCCGGAGGAAAGTTTCATCCTCGCTTCCGGCGCGGCAGACGTATTACACAACGCCGTGATTGCCGCCACGCTTGACGAAGCCCTCGCCGACACTACACTTGCCTGCGCCCTTACCAGCCGCCGCCGCGAAATCACCGCGCCGCTGCAAACCCCGCGCGAACTGGTTCCTGAATTATTGCAGGCAGCACAACGCGGAGAACAGGTTGCCCTCGTCTTCGGCAACGAAACCTTCGGCTTGAGCATCGAAGAAGTACAGGCGTGCAACCGTCTGATGACCATCAACGGCAATCCCGACTATTTCTCGCTCAACCTCGCCCAAGCGGTACAGGTCGTGTGTTACGAAATCTTCAGCCAGACCGATATGCCCATGACCCACCTGCAACAGGAAGACCACGCCGCCACACACGAGCAAATCAAAGGCATGGTCGCCCACATGGAAAGCGTCATGGACGACATCGACTTCTTCAACCGCCGCAACAGCGAACGCCTGATGCGCCGTATGCAAAGCCTGTTCGGCCGCGCCAACACGCAAACCGAAGACATCGACATCCTGCGCGGCTTTTTCAATACCGTCAGCCATCGCCTGAAGAAGAAAGACTGAAAAAGGTCGTCTGAAAATTCTCTATGGCGGGTACAGTGTTGCGATGAGTAGATGCAAGTTGACCCTTGAACATTACCGCTGATTCTGCTTGTTGATGGCTGGGATAAGAAAAAAGCTGCTATTTTCATAGCAGCTTTTTTGGTTTGGCGGAAGCGGTGAGATTCGAACTCACGGAGGGCTATCAACCCTCGACGGTTTTCAAGACCGTTGCATTAAACCGCTCTGCCACGCTTCCTGTTTGATTGTTTGATTTGTCTTGGTGGAAATGGTGGATTAACCAAACAAAGGGTTTTCGTCCTTAGTAGTTTTCAATCTGCTGTATTCAGCTTTGTCTACCACTTTTCTTCAGAATAAAGTAAAACCAAATAAAAATGCTGTTGCACAAGGCTTCAATTCATCTTTATTTGGTTTTGCTGTTTTCAAGAAATGGCGGAAGCGGTGAGATTCGAACTCACGGAGGGCTATCAACCCTCGACGGTTTTCAAGACCGTTGCATTAAACCGCTCTGCCACGCTTCCGTCTCTTGAAGCCGGAATAATAATGAAATTTATCCGGTTTGCCAAGCGAAATTTTAGGCTGAATATTTAGTTTTTTGTTTTTACTTGGTTTGTTCTTTGCGCATGAACACCCATTCGGACTCATTGGATGCCGCTGCGTTAAATGCGTAACCTTCGTAATCGAAGTTTTTCAGCATTTCCGGGTCGGCGATATTGTGTTCTGCCGCATAGCGTACCATCAGTCCGCGCGCGCGTTTGGCGTAGAAGCTGATGATTTTGTATTTGCCGTTTTTTTCGTCTTTGAAAACGGGAGTAATCAGGCGGGCTTTGAGTTTTTTAGTGTTGACGGATTTGAAATATTCTTGCGAAGCGAGGTTGACTAAAATGTCGCTGCCGGCTTGGGCAAGGGTGTCGTTTAGCAGGTCGGTAATGATGTCGCCCCAAAATTCATACAGATTCTTGCCACGCGTATTGGCAAACGCCGTTCCCATTTCCAAACGGTAGGGCTGCATCAGATCCAGCGGACGCAGGATGCCGTATAGACCGGAAAGCAGGCGGACGTGTTGTTGCAGATATTGGATTTGTTCGAGTTTGAGGGTGTTTGCGGCGATGCCTTCGTAAACGTCGCCGTTGAACATAAAGACTGCCTGCTTGGCGTTGTCGGGGGTAAACGGCGTATCCCATTCGGCGTTTCGTTCGGCGTTTAAGAGGGCGATTTTGTCGGAAACGTGCATCAGCTCAGCGATTTGCTGCGGGGCGAGTTCACGCAGTTGGCGCATCAGGATTTCGGCGTCCGCCAAGAGGTCGGGTTGGGTAAATTCTTTGACGGGCGCGGGGTCTTTTTCATTGAGGTTTTTGGCGGGGGAGAGAACGAAAAACATGATTGGCTCGGAGATGTGATAAACAGCGGCATTGTAGGTTTAAAATGTTTTGTGGGCAAGTTTAAAAAGTGAAGCAAATACCGTTATAGCAAAGACTGTTTGAATGGAATTAAAAGGTCGTCTGAAAACTCGGATTTGAGGTTTTCAGACGACCTTTTATTAAACCGCTACTTTATTCAGCGATACAGGGAAACGATGGTTTCGGCGGCTTTGACGCAGCTATCGACATCAGCGACCAAGGCGATGCGGACGTAGCCTTCACCGGGGTTGCCCCATTCGGTATCACGGGCGAGGAAACGACCGGGGAGGACTTGGATGGCGGCTTTTTGCCAGAGGTTTTTGGCAAATGCCAAGTCGTCGCCGTCGGGGACTTTCAGCCAGATGTAGAATGATGCGTCGGGTAGCTCAACCTCGAACGCCTGCTGCAAAATGGGGATGACACGATCGAATTTTTCTTGATACAGGCGGCGGTTGGCGATGACGTGTTCTTCGTCGTTCCATGCGGCGATGCTGGCGCGTTGGACGGGGATGCTCATTGCGCTGCCGTGGTAGGTGCGGTAGAGCAGGAAGTTTTTAAGCAATTCGGCATCACCTGCGACAAAACCGGAGCGCAGTCCGGGGACGTTGGAGCGTTTGGAGAGGCTGGTGAACATGACGATATTGCGGTTGCTGCGCCCTAATTGTGCTGCTGCCTGTAAGCCGCCTATGGGTTTGTTGCCGTCGAAATAGATTTCGGAATAGCATTCGTCGGAAGCGATGATGAAACCGTATTTTTCTTGCAGATCAAAGATTTCTTGCCAGTCTGCCAGTTGCAGGACGCTGCCGCTGGGGTTGTTGGGCGAGCAGACGAACATGACTTTGGTGCGTTGCCATACGTCTTCGGCGATGCTTTTCCAATCGGGTTTGAAGGACGGGGCGGGACAGTTGGCAAAACGGATTTCTCCGCCACCGAGAATGGCTGCGCCTTCGTAGATTTGGTAGAACGGATTGGGGCTGAGGACAACGGGTTTGAGGTCGTCTGAAACGGGGTTTAAGATAGTTTGAACGAACGAAAATAGGGCTTCGCGGCTGCCGAGCACGGGCAGAACTTCTGTATCGGGGTTGACGGTCAGTCCGTCGTAACGGCGTTGCAGCCAGTCGGCACAGGCCTGACGCAGCTCGGGCAGACCTGCGGTCAGGGGGTATTTTTCCAGTTCGTGCAGCGAGGCGGTCAGCGCATTGGTAATGACTTCGGGGGGTAGGGTGTTTCGGCTCGCCGATGTGCAGGTGGACGGGGGCGACGCCTTCGGGAGGGTTAACGCCCTGCATGGCTTCGCGCAGGCGGGCAAACGGATAGGGTTGGAGCTGGTCGAGTAATGGGTTCATGGATGTTCCAAATGTCTATCGAGACGGTCATCTTAGCATTTTTTATGCGGATTTTGTTGACAATGTGTACAGGAAAAGGGAAGACGCGTTGGGAAAAGGTCGTCTGAAAATCGGTTTCAGACGACCTTTTTAAGCATCACATGATTTGCAGGCAAGATAAAGGGCACATTGAAATATGCCCTTTTTTAGCGTTCATCTGCGGGTATGAATTATTTCGCTGCTGCGGGGAGAGCGCCGTTGAGCAAGTATTGGATGGTTTCTTGCACCGTGCGGATAGCATTGCCAAAAGGCAGCGGATCTTTACCTCGGAAAAACAGGCCTTTATCGACTTCGCCACGGAAGGCGGCGGAGAGTTGGATGTCGATGCAGAATTGTCCGGCTTTTGCCAAGCCGTCGCGCAGTCCGCAGCTGGTCAGACAGTTCAAGCCTTGCGTACAGCGGCGCGGGTCGGCTTTGGCGTTGGCTTGCAGCTTGGATTCGCGCTTGATGTAGCTGTCTAGAAATTTGGTGCGCACCCCGCGTGCGGGCAGTCCGGCGACGGACATAAATTCGACAACATGCTCGGTTTCCGCGCCTGCCAGCGTTTTTTTGAAGTTGATGTGGGCATCGCCTTCTTCGGTAACGGCAAACGCCGTACCGATTTGGACGGCAGACGCGCCCCAGTTTTTCAGGGCAGTTTTGACTTTTTCAAAGTTCGCCATGCCGCCGGCAAGGATGAGCGGGATTTTTTCGCTTTCAAGACCTAAGTTCTTGAATACTTCAAAAGTTTCTTCGATGACGCGTTTGAATTCAAACTTGGCATCGTTCACACCTGCCACGCTCGCTGCACCCAAGTGTCCGGCAGCGTGTGCGGGATGTTCGATAACGATGGCGTCGGGCAAAACACCTTTTTTCATCCAGCGTTTCAATACGATGCCGATACCGCGCGATTCGGACAAAATCGGGAACAGGGCGACATCTTTGTGATAACCCTCAGTCATTTCGGGCAAATCCAACGGCAACCCCGCGCCCATCACAATCGCGTCCGCACCCGATTCGCAGGCTTGGCGGACGTAGGCGGCGTGGTCTTTGACGGCTTTCATGACGTTGACGGCAATCATGCCTTTGCCATTTGCGTCGGCTTTGGCTTTTTGGATTTCGCGGTCAAGCGCGGTACAGTTGAGCCGGGTGTATTTTTCTTCGCTCGGGTTGATTTTGGATTCGGCGAGCAGGTCGTCATGCAAGTGGCGCAAATCAACGCTGGCAATCGTGCCGACACCGTTTTCACGGGCGACTGCGCTGGAGAGTTTCGATGCGGAAACGCCCACGCCCATTCCGCCTTGGACGACGGGAATCAATGATTTGCCACGGATGAGCAATGGGTCGAAGTTGTTTTGCATGTATGGGTTCCTTGATGGTTGCGGTGGCGGACTGATATTTCCAGACCGGCTTTGCTGAATTCTTGAAAATTGCTTTTTAATCAATAGGTAAGATATGGCTTCTTACTTATTCTGATGATATTAAGCTGCTTGCATTTTATATTTTAGTAATTATACTCTAAATGTGGACAAAAATTAGAGTATCAATACAGTTTTTGCAAATTAAATTTGAAAAGTATTGTTAACTAAGAAATATTTTTTAGAGTGAGGTCGTCTGAAAGATAGATTTAGCAGAGGTTGGTTTGGATGAAAGCTGTCCGTTTTGCCTACTTTCATTCCATTTGATTCGGCAAGAAATGTGTTTTAAATCATCTCAACGAGTGAAATCATGGGGATGACGATTTTATAATGCAGCAATGACAAGCTTCCATTTAGGGATTCGGAACACCGGCAAAAGGCGTTGTGCCGCTTTTTTAATTTTTATAATACCGTACAGCCGCATAAGGGCTTGAAGGGTAATACGTCCTACAGGTTTATTTTTCTCAACCTGTTGCGCGAACAACGCAGTGTCTTCTTACATCTTAGGTTAGGCAAAGAATTACGCATAAGAAAAGGTCGTCTGAAAATTGATTTCAGAGACCTTCTCTACATCACTTCAAATCAAACCAGATTACAGTTTCCATTCGCTCAGTTTGGCAGCGTAGGCTTCCAAATCTGCAATCGGACGGGTTGCCACGCCGCTTTCCATCGCTGCTTTGGCAGTAGCGGAAGCAACGCGTGGCAGCAGGCGGGAGTCGAACGGGGTCGGAATCAGGTATTCCGCACCGAATTCGAATTTCTTACCGTAAGCGGCAACCACTTCTTCGGTTACTTCTTCCATTGCAAAATCTGCCAAGGCGTACACGCAGGCGCGTTTCATTTCTTCGTTGATGGTCGTCGCGCCGACATCCAATGCGCCGCGGAAGATGAACGGGAAGCACAATACGTTGTTCACTTGGTTCGGGAAGTCGGAACGGCCGGTACCGATGACCACGTCTGGACGGGTTTCTTTCGCCAGCGGAGGCAGGATTTCCGGATTCGGGTTTGCCATGGCGAACACGATAGGCTTGGCGTTCATGGTGTTCAACATTTCAGGCGTCAGCAGGTTCGCGCCGGAGAGACCCAAGAAGATGTCTTTGCCTTTGACGGCATCGGCAAGCACGCGTTGACCGTTGTCTTCAATGGCGTAGAACTGTTTGGACTCGTCCATGCGGTCTTTGTCTTCGCGGGTTTTGTAAATCACGCCTTTGGAGTCGCAAACGGTAACGTTTTCGCGTTTCAGACCCAAATCGAGCAGTTGGTTCAAGCAGGCAATCGCAGCCGCACCCGCGCCGGAGCAAACCAAGGTCGCTTCTTCGATTTTACGGCCAGTATAGCGCAGGGCATTCAATACGGCGGCAGCAGTAATGATGGCGGTACCGTGTTGGTCGTCGTGGAACACAGGGATTTTGCAGCGTTTGCGCAATTCGCGTTCAACGTAAAAGCACTCCGGCGCTTTGATGTCTTCGAGGTTGATACCGCCGAAAGTCGGCTCCAGTGCGGCGATGATGTCCACCAGTTTTTGCGGGTCTTTTTCATCGATTTCGATGTCGAATACGTCCACACCGGCGAATTTTTTGAACAATACGCCTTTACCTTCCATCACAGGTTTGCCTGCCAATGCGCCGATGTCGCCCAAGCCCAAAACGGCGGTACCGTTGGAAATCACAGCGACCAAGTTGCCCTTGGCGGTATATTTGTACGCATTTTGCGGATCGGCATGGATTTCCATACAAGGAGCCGCGACGCCCGGCGAGTACGCCAAAGCCAAGTCTTTGGACGTGGCTAGCGATTTGGTGGGGGTAACGGAGACTTTACCCGGCACGGGGAATTCGTGAAATTTCAGTGCGGCTTCTTTTAATGAGTTTTCCATTTTTCGATCCTGTTGCGAGAGAGATGTTGAGACGAGGTCGTCTGAAACGTTGGTTTCGGGACGTTTGCCGCTACAAAATCATTTATTAATAAATAAACCTATTTTGTAACGGGCTGTAATTCTATCATGTTCCCAATACGGCGCATACCGCTATTTTCTATCTGAAACAGCTAATTTTGAGGCAAAACATATACTTTCAGACAACCTTCATTCGGTTTTAAACATCCATGCCGAAACTGCGCGCCAGCGCATGTTCGATATCCGCCCTTACCTCTTCCAAACTCCGGTTGCTGTCAATGATCGCATAGCGTTCGGGATGCGCGGCGGCGCGTTCGAGATAAACAGCACGCACGCGGGTGAAAAAATCCGCCTGCTCCTGCTCGAAACGGTCTTTCTCGCGCATCTTCCCGATACGCGCCATCGACACTTCCAGCGGCACGTCCAGCAGCAAAGTCAAATCAGGACCAAACCCGCCCTGCACCCAATTTTCCAACATTTCAATATCTTGCAAAGGCACACCGCGCCCGCCGCCCTGATACGCAAAAGTCGCATCGGTAAAACGGTCGGAAACGACATGAACGCCGTCCGCCAGCGCAGGCAGGATGATGTCTTCCAGATGCTGCTGCCGCGCGGCAAACATCATTAACGTCTCCGCGCGCAAGCCCGCTTTGGTTTCAGGGTTCAACAAAATTTCGCGCAAAGCCTCGCCAACTGGCGTACCGCCCGGCTCGCGGGTAAACAATACAGGAAGATTATGGAATTCGAACCATTGACGGATAACGGCAAGATTGGTCGATTTTCCCGCACCGTCTATGCCGTCAAGAGTGATAAATTTGGGTTTCATAAGGTCAATTTTATTTAGAGAACTTCATGGTTTTGCTGTTTGCGCCGATTAACTACCCGCCCGAGCGGCTGCCCGACTGGTACGTGCACGTTCAGCAATTCCTGCCGTTCGTGCCTGCGGCAAACCTTGTGCGAGCCGCCCTCTTCGACATCGGCCAGATACAAATCCTGGACGTAATAGTCGTCGGTTTTTGGGGTCTTCTGGGATGCGCATCCGCACTATGGGCGCTTGCCCGCAGGGACTAGCATGATATGGTTATTCTTCACGCTCAGGGTCTGCTCGAAGGCACAGGCACTATTTCTGTAACAAAAGTAACATTAATCTATATACGAAATATTCGAAAATCGGTTTCTTTTGTTTCATTTATTCCTGTAGACTGTAGAGCACATGCCCCGGCGTTGCAGATGCGCTGAACCGAATGTAAGCGCATGCGGGGCAGGTGCACATGTCATCAACCAGTGAGGTACATCATGACTACTTCGACGCTAACTCACGCAGATTTGAATGATCCGCAGCTACGCGAAGAAGTACAGAAGCTCATCCCCGATACTCGTAATGAGCAAGGGAATGCTACTGAAATCTCATTCTTCCTGCAAGTACAAGGGAAGGATTCCGAAGAGCTAGGACCTAAATTATCAGGCC
>CAKMQH010000113.1 GCA_927911515.1 uncultured Neisseria sp. | reverse complement strand
ATGTTTGAACCTGTTGAAAGCGGCTAACAGGCTAAGTGTGCCTGTTGCTGGCCTAAAAGGCGGTTCGGATGCCTGATTATCAGGTATGCCGGGGAGAAGTTAAGGGGGGTAATTTTGGGTAAAATTAGGCGATAATTAGGGGAAGAAAACAGCCGAAAACCTGTGTTTGGGCTTCGGCTGTCGAGGGAAGGGCTTTTTTGCAAAGGTCTCCAATAGTGATTAACCATAAGCAAAATCCCCTACTTCTATCTCGATTTACATCAACAAAAAAAGGAAGAAACCAAAGTTTCTTCCTTTTTTATTTAAAGCCGAATATTTAACCGCCGAAGTCATCCAAGAGGATGTTTTCATCTTCTACGCCCAAGTCTTTGAGCATTTTGATGACGGACTGGTTCATGATCGGCGGGCCGCACATATAGAATTCGCAATCTTCCGGTGCTTCGTGGTTTTTCAGGTGGTTTTCGTAAACCACGTTGTGGATGAAGCCTGTGTAGCCGTCCCAGTTGTCTTCCGGCAGCGGATCGGACAAGGCGACATGCCATGTGAAGTTCGGGAACTCTGCTGCGAGTTGGTCGAAGTCTTCAACATAGAACATTTCGCGTTTAGAGCGTGCACCGTACCAGAAGGTGATTTTGCGTTTGGAGTTCAACCGTTTCAGCTGGTCGAAAATATGGGAACGCATCGGCGCCATACCTGCACCGCCGCCAATGAATACCATTTCGGCATCGGTGTCTTTTGCGAAGAATTCGCCGAACGGGCCGGAGATGGTTACTTTATCGCCGGGTTTGAGCGACCAAATGTAGGATGACATTTGTCCCGGAGGCGCATCGGGTACGCGCGGAGGCGGCGTGGCGATACGCACGTTCAGCATGATGATGCCTTTTTCTTCTGGATATGAAGCCATGGAGTAGGCACGCAAAATCGGCTCGTCCACTTTGGAAACGTATTGCCACAGATTGTATTTATCCCAGTCTTCGTGATATTCCTTAGGAATGTCGAAGTCTTTGTAGGCAATGGTGTGCGGCGGGGCTTCGATTTGGATGTAGCCGCCGGCGCGGAAAGGAACTTCTTCACCTTCGGGAATGGCAAGCTTGAGTTCTTTAATGAACGTGGCTTTGTTGTCGTTGGAGATGACGGTGCATTCCCATTTTTTCACGCCGAACACTTCTTCAGGGACTTCGATGTCCATGTCGGTTTTAACGTTGACCTGACAAGACAAACGGCAGCCTTCGCGTGCTTCGCGTTTGCTGATGTGGGACAACTCGGTCGGCAGAATGTCGCCGCCGCCGCTTTTCACGACAACGCGGCATTGTCCGCACGAACCACCACCACCGCAGGCGGAGGGGACGAAGATGCCTTGGCTGGCAAGTGCGCCCAACAGTTTGCCGCCGGCGGGCATAGTCAGCTCTTTTTCATCATTGACTTTGATGGTGATGTCGCCCTCGCTCACCAGCTTGGATTTGGCAAACAGAATCATCAGTGCCAAAGCCAAGACGATGACGGTAAACATCACGATACCTAAAATAATTTCCATGCCGAATCCTTTCTTATAACTGGATGCCGGAGAACGACATAAACGCCATCGCCATCAGGCCGGCGGAGATGAAGGTGATGCCCAGTCCTTTAAGGCCTTTGGGAGCGTCCGAATATTTCATTTTTTCGGTAATGCCCGCCAAAGCGACAATCGCCAACATCCAGCCCAAACCCGCGCCGAAACCATACACGACGGATTCGCCGAAGTTGTATTCGCGTTGCGCCATAAACGAAACGGCACCGAAAATCGCGCAGTTTACAGTAATCAGCGGCAGGTAAATACCCAACGCGTTATAGAGGGCGGGAAAGAACTTGTCCAAGAACATTTCCAAAATCTGCACCAAAGCTGCAATCACACCGATGAAGGTGATGAATTTCAGGAAGGTCAAATCCACGCCTTCGACAATCGCGCCGTCTTTGAGCAGCGAGTAAACGAGTTGGTTGGCTGGGACGGACAAGCCGAGTACAAAAGTAACGGCAACGCCCAAGCCGAATGCGGTGGATACCTTTTTCGATACCGCCAAGAAAGTACACATGCCCAAGAAGAAGGACAGCGCCATGTTTTCAATGAAGACGGATTTCACAAAAAGGCTTAAATAATGTTCCATGTCTTATTTCTCCGCCTGTTCGGGTTTCCATGTGCGCAAACCCCAAATCAAAAAGCCGATGATGAAGAACGCGCTCGGTGCCAGCAGGAAGAGGCCGTTGGTTTGATACCAGCCTCCGTCCTGTACGGTTTGGAAAACGGTGTATCCAAAGAGTTTGCCCGAACCGATCAATTCACGGATGCTGGCGATGATAATCAGCAACATACCGTAACCCGCGCCCTGACCAATACCGTCCACCAAGCTTTCCAGCGGCGGCTCTTTCATAGCGAAGGCTTCAGCGCGACCCATCACGATACAGTTGGTAATAATCAGACCGACGAATACGGAGAGCTGTTTGGACAATTCGTAGGCATAGGCCTGCAACAATTGGTCAACCAGCGTAACCAGCGACGCGACAATCGCCATCTGTACGATAATGCGGATGCTGTTGGGGATGTAATTGCGCACCAGCGAGATGAAGAAGCTGGAAAAACCGGTTACCAAACTGACGGAAATACCCATCACGATGGCCGTCTGAAGTTTGGTGGTAACCGCCAGCGCCGAACAAATACCCAAAACCTGCAAGGCAATCGGGTTGTTGTCGATAAAGGGTGAAAACATTAAATGTTTCAAGCGTTTCATATCAGCCATTATTGTGCTCCTGCTGATTTCAATTTATTCAGGTAGGGGATATAGCCGTTTTCGCCGAACCAGTAGTCGAACGAGCCTTGTACGCCTTTGGAAGTCAGCGATGCACCGGATAGTGCATCTACGCCGTGTTCTTTATCGGAACCTGCGCCTTTGCCGACGTGCAGAGCAAGTTTGCCTTGTTCGTCAAAGAGTTTTTTGCCGACGAATTTTTGTTGCCACAACGGATTGCCGATTTCGCCGCCCAAGCCCGGAGTCTCGCCTTGGTCGTAGTAGGTGATGCCGTTGATGGTATTGCCGTCAGGTTGGATGGCGACGAAGCCGTACATGACTGACCACAAACCGTTGCCGTGCATAGGCAGGATGATTTGGTTGACTTTGCCGTCATCGCCTTTTACTAAATAAACTTCGGTGTATTTTGCGCGGCTTTTGATGCCTGCCAAATCGTCTTCAGGTTTGATTTGGATGCTTTGCGCGGGGTCTTTGGCGGCAACGCGCGCGCTGAAGTCTTTCGGCGCGTCTTTCACATATTCGCCGGTCGCCAAATCGACCACGCGTTGTTCGATGCGGTCGGCAAAGGTTTTGCTGATGTCGGTATTCTTATCGAGCAAACCGGCAACGCTCAGGATGTAGCTTTGCTTGTCCTGAACCTTTTGTTTTTCCTGCACCGGTTTCAAGCCGACAACCGCGCCCGCCACGATGACCGAGCAAATCAGGCTGACCGCCAACACCACAATCAGCGTGCCGCTGAAGCTGTCTTTATCGAATTTCTTAGCCATTGCTGCGCGCCTTTCTGCGTTTGATGTTCGCTTGTGCGACAAAAATAGTCGAAAATCGGGGCAAACAGGTTGGCAAACAGAATCGCCAACATCATGCCTTCAGGGTAAGCTGGATTGACCACGCGGATTAACACGCACATCACGCCGATTAGCGCGCCGTACCACCATTTGCCGACATTTGGTAAAGGAAGCGGAAACGGGGTCGGTT
>CAKMQH010000112.1 GCA_927911515.1 uncultured Neisseria sp. | reverse complement strand
GTACAGGGTTCAGCCCAACCGGTCCTGCCTGGCTTGCTCTTCAACCGTGCCGGCGCGCGCGTCCTAGAACTGCATGCCGAGCAAGGCGCGTTTAAAGCGGTCGGGGAGTTGCGTCCGCCGAACTGTCCTTTATGACCTTGGCTGGTCGGCAGGTTGTCCACGCCTGCGGTGGCGAGGTTGTGGCAGGAGTTGCAGCTTACGGTATTGCCTTTGGAGAGGCGTGGCTCATACCATAATTGATGGCCGAGTTTGACTTGTTCTTCAGTAAACGGGCGCAGTTTCTGCATTTCTTCGGCACTCGGCAGCGGTTTGAAGATGCCTTGTGCGCGTTTGAGCAGCTCTTGATCTTCAGGAGAAGCATTGCTGTCAACGGCGGCTTGGGACGACGCTGCTGAGGCAGCCGAAGCAGCGTCAGGGGTCGTCTGAACGGCAGAGGCTTCGGTCGGGGCGGAAGCAGGTTTTTGTTCCTTGCTTTCCTGTCCGCCACAGGCGGCCAATGCGGATAAAACGGCAAGCGACAGGAGTAGTCGGGTGTTGCGGTAGTTCATGGCGTGTTCCTTTTTTGTAGTGGATATTATTATGAATAAGTACCGTTTCCGTTAATTGCCGTGATGGATGGCGGACGAAAATAGGGAGTGGTATTTCGCTTTATTTGCGTCCGTTTGATATGTCCGGCTTTTTTATCCCTGAAGTATAGACGGTAAGTACGGTTCGACCTTTGCTGTAAATCAACATCAATTTTTCAATAGTGATAGGCAATATATGCGATAGCTGCCTACATCTCCATGCGTTTTTCATGTTGAATAGGTCTCTATCGCTTGCACTGCCAAGCCGATTGGTTTAAATTAAACGACAATTTACCGTTGGAAGACATACAATGAAAATCACCGTCATCGGCGCAGGTTCTTGGGGTACAGCCCTTGCCCTGCACTTTGCCCGCCACGGCAACGAAGTCGCCCTTTGGACACGCAATCCCGAACAAGTCCGTACATTGCAGGCAGAACGTGAAAACAAACACGGCTTGCCCGGTTTCCCTTTTCCTGAATCTTTAAACGTTTACGCCGATTTGGGTGATGCACTCAAAGACAGCGAACTCATCCTTGTCGTAACTTCTGTCGCTGGTTTGAGAAGCAGCGCGGAACTTCTGAAGCAACACAATGCCGACCACGTTCCCGTCCTCGCTGCCTGCAAAGGCTTTGAGCAAGATACAGGGCTGTTGACCTTCCAAGTATTGAAAGAAGTATTGCCTGAGAACAAAAAAATCGGCGTGCTGTCAGGTCCGAGCTTTGCACAAGAACTCGCCAAACAACTGCCTTGCGCCGTGGTCATCGCCTCAGAAAATCAGGAGTGGATCGAGGAATTGGTGCCGCAACTCAACACCAACGTAATGCGCCTTTACGGCAGCACGGACGTTATCGGCGTGGCTGTCGGCGGTGCCGTCAAAAACGTGATGGCAATCGCCACCGGTCTTTCCGACGGTCTCGAATACGGACTCAATGCGCGAGCGGCGCTGGTGACGCGCGGTCTCGCCGAAATTACCCGTCTTGCCATGGCTATGGGTGCGCAGCCCAAAACCATGATGGGGCTTGCCGGTATCGGCGACCTTATCCTGACCTGTACCGGCGCTCTTTCGCGCAACCGCCGTGTCGGTTTGGGTTTGGCAGAAGGTAAAGAACTGCATCAAGTGTTGGTGGAAATCGGCCATGTTTCCGAGGGCGTCAGCACCATCGAAGAAGTGTTTAACACTGCTGTGAAATACCAAATCGACATGCCCATTACCCAAACCCTGCTGCAACTCATCCGCAAAGAAATGACTCCGCAGCAAGTTGCAGAAAGGCTCATGGAGCGCAGTGCGCGCTTTGAGTAAGACCGAACGGCAAAGGTCTCTGAAAACATCAAACCAAAAAAGTTTCAGACGACCTCAAGATTTGGCAGCGATTGACATCCCTGCATCATCATCCTAATATCCTGACCGCCTGCCACCATGCGGCAATACGGAAGCCTATACATGAATCAATCACTCGACACATTGGAAGTCAGCGTTTACCAGTTGGCCCAAAAATTTGAAACCCTTGTTGGTGAAAACCGCCGCCTTAATGAAGAAATCGACCGCCTCAAGCTCGAGCATGAACAACAAAAGCGCGAACACGAAGCCGCCGTTGACGAATTGAGCGAAGCGTTGCTTGTGCAGGTCGGCAAACTCAAAGAAGACCTTCAAGGCAAAATCGACAATCTTAATGCCGAAAAAGAACAGTACCGCAGCGCATTGGAACAGGCTGCAGAAAAAATCCGCCAGCTCATTTCCCGCCTGCCGCAAGAAACGCAATCATAAGGACACGCCATGAGTATCGAACAAGTCAGCCTCGACATCATGAATGTCAATTTCACCATCAACACCCCGAGCGAAGAAAAAGATACACTGCTCCAAGCTGTTGATATGCTCAACAAAAAAAGTGCCGCCATCAAAGAGAGCGGACGCATTGTCGGCAGTGATAAAATCGCCATTATGACCGCGCTCAACGTTGTCCACGACCTCCTTAAAATCACACTCAAAGACGATTTGGCAATAGGTGAATTTGAGCGTAAAATAACCGACATGAACAACGCCTGCCAAAAAGCTTTGGCGCGGTTGGAACAAAACTGATTTTTCTTTTTCCCTGCGGTGTCCGCGAAGGCATATATTCCTTTGAACCAATAAGTTCGCTTAAGGTTGCCGGGAGTTGCAGTGGGCGCGAGCGTCTATCCTTAGATGCACCCGAAACTGCCCGAGGTGACCGCCTTGTCAACAAGGTTCAAGCGGATTCAGCCAAAACGGCTCTCGCGGGGATTCCCATATCAAGCCATGCCCGATTGCGGCATGGCTTTCATTTATCATCGGCTTCGACGTCGTCTGAAAAACCAAACTTAAAATCAAAAAATATATCCCGATATTTTGGAACATCAGCAATGTTTTCCAACCTAAAAACAACATTTCCCAATGCATAAAAACGCCATCATAGAAAAAACACTTTCAGACGACCCCAATCCGATTGACAAAAGCCAATCCCATCTTTAAAATTCACAACTTTCTATATCTATCTGGATTTCCACTATGAAAACCTTTTCAGCGAAACCCCACGAGGTGAAGCGCGAATGGTTCGTTATCGACGCCCAAGACAAAGTTCTGGGTCGCGTTGCAGCCGAAGTCGCACACCGTCTGCGTGGCAAGCACAAACCTGAATACACCCCCCACGTTGACACCGGCGACTACATCATCGTCATCAACGCGGACAAACTGCGTGTAACCGGTGCCAAATTCGAAGACAAAAAATACTTCCGTCACTCCGGCTTCCCCGGCGGTATCTACGAGCGTACTTTCCGCGAAATGCAAGAGCAATTCCCGGGGCGCGCTTTGGAACAAGCTGTAAAAGGCATGTTGCCTAAAGGCCCATTGGGTTACGCCATGATCAAAAAAACTGAAAGTGTATGCAGGTGCGGAACACACCCATGCCGCACAACAGCCCAAAGTTTTGGAATTGAAATAAGGACGCAACATGAACGGTAAATACTACTACGGCACAGGCCGCCGCAAAAGTTCGGTTGCCCGCGTATTCCTGCAAAAAGGCAGCGGCCAAATCATCGTGAACGGCCGCCCCGTCGACGAATTCTTCGCCCGCGAAACCAGCCGCATGGTCGTGCGCCAGCCCTTGGTTCTGACCGAAAACGCCGAAGCCTTCGACATTAAAGTCAACGTTATCGGCGGCGGCGAAACCGGTCAGTCCGGTGCCATCCGCCACGGCATCACTCGCGCCCTGATCGATTATGACGCCGCGTTGAAACCCGCCTTGTCCCAAGCCGGTTTCGTTACCCGCGACGCGCGCGAGGTGGAACGTAAAAAACCCGGCCTGCGCAAAGCCCGCCGCGCCAAACAGTTCTCCAAACGCTAACCGGATGTTTGTCAAAACCCTGCCTTCGCGGCAGGGTTTTTGCGTTTGTGTTATCGGTGTGTTATCGGGCAGCGTTCGGGAAGTCGTATCCCTGATGCGGGCTATGCGGATGGTGATGTGTCGCACGACGGCTGGGAACGGATTGAAGGCCGTCTGAAAACGCGGTTTCGGCGCAGCCAAAAAACGTTTTTTCAGACGGCCTCTATGTGTTTGGGATT
>CAKMQH010000111.1 GCA_927911515.1 uncultured Neisseria sp. | reverse complement strand
ACGGGCAGGCTTTGGTCGCGGAAGTAGTGTTCGGGACTGTCGCCAAAGACGACTACATCGCCATGTTGTTCATTCTGCTCGAAGGCATACCAGATGCCCTCTTCTTCACACAGACGGTTTGATAAAGGCGAAGTCGCTTTCGAGATACTGGGTCACATACTCGCGTACGGTATAGCTGCGGCTTTTTTGGAAACGGTAGTCGACACCGGAGAAGCCGTGGTGTTTGAAGACGGCGGCGACGATGTCGGGGACGGTTTGGTTTTGAAACAGTCGGGAGGATTGGAAATGTTTTAAAGCCGCGAAGCGCGGCTCTAAAACGAAGCGGTAAACGGTTTCATCCTTAGATACCGACAGCTTCTCACACGAAGTCACGATGCCCTGCCATTGCTTCGCCGGAGGGTCGTCCGAACCGGCTGCGAAGGCGGTGGCCACTTCGGACAATACGGTTTCCTGCGGACGGATTTCAAACGCTGCGCGCTGGTTGAGGTAGGAAGACAACGGCAGGGAGGAATCTGTGGAGGTGGTGGTGATTTCGACGCGGTAGGCGGTGTTGGCGGCTTCGGAGGCGGTGAAAGAACGAACGGAGAGGGACGGAGAGAAACGGGCGAAGGTGAGGTGGTAGGATTGGCGGGCAGTCATGATTTCAAGAGACAGTTATGATAAGTATTTGAAATATACCACAACAGAAATGACGAATATATTAACCAAGACAAATGGCATAAATTTCACCTAAACGGCAAGAAAAATACCATGATGTTAAATTACCTCCATGTATACACGTTTATATATATACAGTTATAATTCAAGGCTGTACTGTATCTTAGACCCATCCCATGAAAAAAATCCTTGTTACCGGCGGCGCGGGCTTTATCGGCTCGGCAGTTGTCCGCCACATCATCCAAAATACCCAAGATTCCGTCATCAACCTCGACAAGTTAACTTATGCTGGCAATCTCGAATCATTGACCAACGTAGCCGACAGCCCTCGTTACGCTTTTGAGCAAGTGGACATTTGCTATCGTGCCGAACTTGACCGCGTATTTGCACAACATCAGCCCGATGCCGTGATGCACTTGGCGGCGGAAAGTCATGTTGACCGCTCGATTGATTCTGCCGGCGAGTTTATCCAAACCAACATCGTCGGCACGTTCAACCTGCTGGAAGCTGCGCGCGCCTATTGGCAGCAAATGTCGTCTGAAAAACGCGAAGTTTTCCGTTTCCACCATATTTCCACCGATGAAGTCTATGGCGATTTGCACGGTACGGACGATTTGTTTACCGAGACCACGCCATACGCACCGTCCAGCCCCTACTCTGCCTCTAAAGCGTCCAGCGACCATCTTGTGCGTGCATGGCTGCGCACCTACGGTCTGCCGACCATCGTAACCAACTGCTCGAACAACTACGGTCCGTATCACTTCCCCGAAAACTCATCCCGTTAATGATTCTGAACGCGCTCGACGGCAAACCCCTGCCCGTGTACGGCGACGGGATGCAAATCCGCGACTGGCTGTTTGTCGAAGACCACGCCCGCGCGTTGTATCAGGTTGTTACTGAAGGCGTTGTCGGCGAGACTTACAATATCGGCGGACACAATGAAAAGGCCAATATTGAAGTGGTCAAAACCATCTGCGCTCTGCTGGAAGAACTCGTTCCTGAAAAACCTGCCGGTGTGGCGCGTTATGAAGATTTGATTACCTTCGTACAAGACCGCCCCGGTCATGATGTGCGCTACGCCATCGATGCTGCCAAAATCGGCAGGGAGCTGGGCTGGAAACCGCAGGAAACATTCGAGTCCGGCATCCGCAAAACAGTGCAATGGTATTTGGACAACAAAACCTGGTGGCAAAACGTATTGAACGGCAGCTACCGTTTAGAGCGCTTAGGTAAGTTGTAAACTATGCAATCATTCTATTGAAAACATCGGGCTTCATCATACAAAGGAATATCCATGTACTCTCCATCCCGCATTTTCTTATTAGCAACTTTGACCTCTGTCTTGTTTGTTTCTATGCCAATTTCGGCCAAAGAAACACGACATCATGTTGCACAAACGACGGTTCAGAAGACAATAAAAGCCGATGGCAGCTCTATCGAAAGGGCAATTGTCATCATTGAAAACGACACTACGCGTGGCATTGCCGCCGAATATTCCTGGATTGAAGAACACATGCCTGAATATCGCGTAGTCGGACAAGCTCTGTTAAAGAAAAATGACAGCGTCTATGACCGTATCGACGTTCAAAATGAAGCTGGTGACATCCGTTCCATTTACTTCGATATCAAAAGCTTCTTCGGCATGATAAACGGCAAGCCTCGTTAAGACCGAAAGCCGTCTGAAAATCACGCAAACACACACTACTCAGGAGAAAACCCATGAAAGGCATCATCCTTGCCGGCGGCAGCGGCACACGCCTCTACCCCATCACGCGCGGCGTATCCAAACAGCTGCTGCCCGTGTACGACAAACCCATGATTTACTACCCCTTGTCCGTATTGATGTTGGCAGGAATACGCGAAATCTTGGTCATCACCACCCCCGAAGACAATCCCTCTTTCAGACGACTGCTCGGTGACGGCAGCGATTTCGGCATCTCCATCAGCTATGCCGAGCAGCCCAGCCCTGACGGCTTGGCGCAAGCATTCATCATCGGCGAAGAATTTATCGGCAACGACAACGTCTGCTTGGTTTTGGGCGACAATATTTTCTACGGTCAGTCGTTTACCCAAACTCTGAAACAGGCTGCTTCTAAAAAACACGGCGCCACCGTGTTCGGCTACCAAGTCAAAGACCCCGAACGTTTCGGCGTCGTTGAATTTGACGAAAACTTCAACGCCTTATCCATCGAAGAAAAACCGAAACAGCCCAAATCCGACTGGGCGGTAACAGGCTTATATTTCTACGACAACCGCGTCGTCGAGTTTGCCAAACAAGTCAAACCCTCCGCGCGCGGCGAACTCGAAATCAGCACGCTCAACCAAATGTATCTTGACGACGGCTCATTGTCCGTCCAGCTTTTGGGACGGGGCTTTGCATGGTTGGACACTGGTACGCACGAAAGCCTGCACGAAGCCGCTTCATTCGTCCAAACCGTGCAAAACATCCAAGACCTGCAAGTCGCCTGCCTTGAAGAAATCGCTTGGCGCAACGGCTGGCTTTCAGACGAGCGTTTGGAAGAACTCGCCCGTCCGATGGCAAAAAACCAATACGGTCAATATCTGTTACGCCTGCTGGCGGGCATAAACCGGTAAGGTCAAACAGATTGTATAGTGGATTAAATTTAAATCAGGACAAGGCGACGAAGCCGCAGACAGTACAGATAGTACGGCAAGGCGAGGTAACGCCGTCCTGGTTTAAAAGTTAATCCACTATATTCATCGAATCAAGCGTAGTTTTTCTTAATTCGTTCAAGTGGAATTGAAAATATGAAAATCATTGATACCACCATTCCCGAGGTCAAACTTTTAGAACCGCAAGTCTTCGGCGACGCGCGCGGCTTCTTTATGGAACCTTCCGCGACGAATGGTTTAAGGCCAACGTCTGCGACCGCACCTTCGTGCAGGAAAACCATTCCAAATCAGGCAAAGGCGTATTGCGCGGCCTGCATTACCAAACCGAAAACACGCAAGGCAAACTCGTCCGCGTTGTTGTCGGCGAAGTATTTGACGTTGCCGTCGATATGCGCAAAGGTTCGCCGACTTTCGGCAAATGGGCGGGCGAAATCCTGTCAGCGGAAAACAAACGCCAGCTTTGGGTACCTGAAGGCTTCGCACACGGCTTTTACGTTTTGAGCGATGAAGCCGAATTCGTTTACAAATGCACGGATTATTACAACCCGAAAGCCGAACATTCGCTGATTTGGAACGACCCGACAGTCGGCATCGAATGGCCGCTGCAAGGCGAACCGAACCTGTCGCCCAAAGACTTGGCAGGTAAAATCTTGGCAGAAGCCGCAACCTTTTAAGGTCGTCTGAAAATGATTGCAGGAGCTTATCCTATTTGCCCTTATGCGGCAGAATCAGGATAATGCGCCTGCATCTACTATTTTCAAACCCAAACGGCAAACACAATGAATTTTTACGATTTACTGATTTCTCCGTTCGCAGAATTCGATTTCATGCGTTATGCGCTGGCATCGATATTCTGTTTGGCACTCAGTGCCGCACCTGTCGGCGTTTTCCTCGTGATGCGCCGCATGAGCTTGGTCGGAGACGCATTAAGCCATGCCGTGTTGCCCGGAGCCGCGATAGGTTATATTTTTGCGGGCTTGAGCCTGCCGGCAATGAGTATCGGCGGTTTTGTCGCCGGTATGCTGATGGCGCTTTTGGCAGGATTGGTCAGCCGTTTTACCTCCTTAAAAGAAGACGCCAACTTTGCCGCATTTTATTTGAGCAGTCTGGCAATCGGCGTCATCTTGGTCAGCAAACAAAAAGACGGCAACGTGGATTTGCTGCATTTGTTGTTTGGCTCTGTCTTGGCAGTGGACATCCCCGCATTGCAACTGATTGCCATCGCCGCCAGCGTAACGATTGCCGTCTTGGCAACCATCTACCGCCCCTTAGTCTTGGAGAGCATCGATCCCCTGTTTCTAAAAGCCGTTGGCGGGAAAGGCGGTTTTTGGCATGTCGCGTTTCTCGTGTTGGTAGTCATGAATCTGGTTGCCGGCTTTCAGGCACTCGGCACCCTGATGTCAGTCGGTTTGATGATGTTGCCCGCCATTACCGCGCGCTTGTGGGCAAAAAATATGGGTATGTTGATTTTATTGTCAGTCTTGCTGGCACTCTTCTGCGGCTTTGCGGGCTTACTGTTTTCGTATCACGTCGAAATACCGTCCGGCCCTGCCATTATTTTGTGTTGCGGCGTCTTATACACCCTGTCCGTCATCTTCGGCAGCGAAGGCGGCATATTGACCAAATGGATACGCGGCAAAAAACACCGCATCGCTTAACGACAAGCCATAATCTATAGTGGATTAAAATTTAAATCAGGACCAGGCGACGAAGCCGCAGACAGTACAAATAGTACGGCAAGGCGAGGCAACGCTGTACTGGTTTAAATTTAATCCACTATAAAAAACCAATCAAACCATCAATTCATTGTTCCTGATTCGGTTTCATTGCCCAACTGAAACAAAAGGTCTCTGAAAACCATCCCTTCGGTTTTCAGACGACCTTTTGTCATGAATTCTACTCCCCTGCCCTCGTTTTTCCCGTTACAGTACAAAATTCGATTATTCCCGTTCCAACCTTGAATTTCATGTAAAAAATAGTAATAATAAGCCCTTTTCCAGCAAACCATGCTGCCCGACCAACTACCCCCAAGAAAGCACGAAAACATGGCGTTAATCGTACATAAATACGGCGGCACATCAGTAGGCTCGCCCGAACGCATTAAAAACGTAGCCAAACGTGTCGCCAAAGCCCGCGCCGAAGGACACGACATCGTTGTCGTCGTATCCGCCATGAGCGGCGAAACCAACCGCTTGGTTGCGCTGGCGCACGAAATGCAGGAGCATCCCGATCCGCGCGAACTGGACGTCGTCTTAGCTACCGGCGAACAAGTGACCATCGGTCTTTTGGCGATGGCATTGAAAGACATCGGCGTGGATGCCAAAAGCTACACCGGCTGGCAGGTCGCCCTCAAAACCGATACCGCCCACACCAAAGCCCGCATTGAAAGCATCGATGACCAAAGAATGCGCGCCGACCTCGACGCAGGCAAAGTCGTCATCGTGGCAGGTTTCCAAGGCATCAGCAGCGAAGGCAACATTTCCACGCTCGGACGCGGCGGTTCCGACACCTCCGCCGTTGCGCTCGCCGCAGCCCTCAAAGCGGACGAATGCCAAATCTATACCGACGTAGACGGCGTTTATACCACCGACCCCCGCGTCGTACCCGAAGCGCGCCGCATGGATACGGTTACATTTGAAGAAATGATCGAACTGGCAAGCCTCGGCTCGAAAGTCTTGCAAATCCGTTCAGTAGAATTCGCCGGAAAATACAAAGTGCGCCTGCGCGTACTGAGCAGCCTGCAAGACGGCGGCAACGGCACCCTAATTACCTTTGAAGAGGACGAAAACAACATGGAAAGAGCTGCCGTAACCGGTATCGCATTCGATAAAAATCAAGCCCGCATCAACGTGCGCGGCGTACCCGACAAACCCGGCGTCGCCTACCAAATTTTAGGCGCGGTTGCAGATGCCAACATCGAAGTCGATATGATCATCCAAAATGTCGGCAGCGAAGGCACCACTGATTTCTCCTTCACCGTACCACGCGGCGATTACAGACAAACCATCGAAATCCTGTCCAAACTGCAAGACAGTATCGGCGCAGCCGCCATCGACGGCGACGACACCGTGTGCAAAGTCTCCGCAGTCGGCTTGGGTATGCGTTCGCACGTCGGCGTTGCCGCCAAAATCTTCCGCACCCTCGCCGAAGAAGGCATCAACATCCAAATGATTTCTACTTCCGAAATCAAAGTTTCCGTCCTGATTGACGAGAAATACATGGAACTCGCTACCCGCGTCCTGCACAAAGCGTTTGATTTGGGTTAATGAAGTTTTAGCAGAAGCCGGCAATTGAGCAATGAAACATCTCAGCTCGAATTGCCGAGTTCCCCTTTAGCTTAATAATCCACCCACAACAAAATCCAAGGTCGTCTGAAAGCCGGTACACGGTTTTCAGACGACCTTATTTGATATTCAACATATCTCAAAACGACAGCCCTAACATTCCGTTCAAATATAGTGGATTAAATTTAAATCAGGACAAGGCGACGAAGCCGAAGACAGTACAAATAGTACGGTAAGGCGAGGCAACGCCGTACTGGTTTAAAATTAATCCACTATACTATTTCTGCAACTCCGTCGGTGGAGTTTGTTCGGACTGGCGCGTGTGCAACTTATACCAGCCAAACAGCCGCACCAAACACAAAAAGGCAATAAACGGCATGCACAAGGCGGAAACTAAATAGCGCGGATTATTGGTATTGAGGACATTCCCGCCCGCCGACAGGGACAAAGCGGCATTAAACCACTCCCACAACGAAGGCACGCTGAAAGCCAACACGGCAATCAGTCCCAGCGTTCGAAAAATACCGATGGGCAAAATCTGCCGTTTTAGCACTGTACGGTTTAGCTGCAACAAGACAATCAATCCAAACCCGATGGTAAGGACCATGCCGCCGTTTGCAACGATTTGCAGGCTGTTGAAAGCGATATCGGGCGTTACCGCCAGACCGCCATCTGAAGCTGGGGCTGCTTGTTGCTGAAGGTTAAGCCCTTGAATGATATTTAAAACGAAACCATAAACCATATCGGCAAGCATAATGCCTATGGGCAAGGAAGTGAGCATTCGTCTTAGCATGGTTGTGTCAGATAATGATGAATAAGGTACGGATGGAAAGATGGTACGGTTTCAGACGACGTATTCGCACTATATCTATATATGTCCATTGATGAGGTCGTCTGAAAAGTTGCAGACGGTATTGTAGCGGATTGCCGGCTCGAACGTATGTAAAATTAAATTTAGCCTAAGTCAGAAAATTCTGTAATTTTCCACCAGTTGTTTAGCTTTGGGAGTAGAATGCCAAAATATTAATTTGTATCATTATTTACGGTTTAAGCATCTCAACACAGGATTTTACCCTACAAATTTCAGACTACGTTTGGATGAAATTTTGTAATTTTACAACAAAGCCGTATGCCATTTATCAACGGATTGACCGAAAGGACGCTTCACATGAGTAATGCAAAACGCAATGTAACCCGCATCAGCCACAATACCAAAATCGTTGCTACGTTGGGACCGGGCAGCAACAATGTTCAGTTGTTGGAAGACATGATCCGTGTAGGCGGTCTGAATGTCGTCCGTTTCAATTTCAGCCACGGCACGCCTGAATTCCATCAGGAAAACGCCCGCATCGTGCGTGAAGCGGCAAAACGCGCCGGACAGGAAATCGCTATCCTCGCCGACTTGCAAGGTCCGAAAATCCGCGTCGGCAAAATCGCCGGCGGCAGCATCGAATTGAATAAAGGCGAAACGCTGGTACTTGATGCCGCACTCGAAGGCGAAGGCACGCGCGACGCGGTCGGTTTGGACTATCGCGACCTGCCTAATGATGTCGTCGCGGGCGATGTTTTGTGGTTGGACGACGGTTTGCTGACTTTGACCGTGGAATCCGTTGAAGGTAGTAAGATTGTTACTAAAGTTGAAAACAGCCATGTGTTGAAAAGCAACAAAGGCATCAATAAACGCGGCGGCGGTTTATCCGCAGGCGCGTTGACCGAGAAAGACTTCCGCGACCTGAAAACCGCGATTGCCATCGGTTGCGACTACCTCGCCATCAGCTTTGTGAAATCCGCCGAAGATTTACACATCGCCCGCGCCAAAGTAGAAGAAGAAATGAAAGGCAGCACTGCCGTTCGCCCCGGTTTGGTGTCTAAAATCGAACGCGTGGAAGCGATTGAAAACTTAGACGAAATCATCCTCGCCAGCGACGGCATCATGGTGGCACGCGGGGACTTGGCGGTCGAAGTCGGACACGCAGCCGTCCCCGCCCTGCAAAAACGCATGATCCGCCGCGCACGCGAGTTGCGCCGTTTCAGCATTACCGCAACCCAAATGATGGAATCCATGATCACCAACCCCGTACCGACCCGCGCGGAAGTCAGCGACGTGGCAAACGCGGTATTGGACGGCACCGATGCGGTGATGTGTTCCGCCGAAACCGCCGTCGGCGCGTATCCTTTTGAAACTGTCAGCCAAATGGCGATTATTTGTGCGGCAGCCGAAAAAGAGCAGGACTCGCTCAACGGCGTTGCCGAACAGGTCGAGTATCCCGAAGCCGTCAGCACCAACTTGGCGATTGCCGGCGGCGCGGTCGGCGTAGCGCGTGCGGTTCACGCCAAAGCGATTGTCGCCCTGACCGAAAGCGGCTCAACCGCCTTCGAAATCAGCCGCCACAACATCACTTTGCCGATTTTCGCACTAACCCCGAGCATTTCCGCCCAACGCCGTATGGCGATGTACCGCGGCGTGCGCCCGTTGATTTTGGCGACCAGCACCGACCACGATACCGCGCTGAACGAAGTGGAAGCCATGTTGGTCGAACATAAAATCTTAAGCTCCGGCGACCAATACATCATCACCAGCGGTTCGCAAATGCGTGAATCCGGTTCGACCAATACGCTGGAAGTGCTGCGCGTTAAATAATCGACACGCAAACGGCAGATAAACGAGAGGTGTCTGAAAACTTGGAAACGGGTTTTCAGACGACCTTTCGTTTTCTTTTGAAGCAAGATTTTTGAACACTGAAACAGTAGGAGTCTATAATTTTTTAATAGCCTCAAGTCTAGGCGCAAAGACAAAAAAGTTTGCCACTTTGGAAGCTGGAGAATATCTAACAGGCTTGAGGACTGATGTAGAAAATTCAACTAATCAACTTTCAAGAAGAAAGAGATGAATATGTCCAAAGATCAAAGGGAAGATAATTTTTTTGACCTTATAGAAGAATTTCTAAATTTATTTAATCAGAGAGATTTTAAACAACTCAAAATCAAATTTCAGATTAACAAAGATAGGTATGAGGAAATTTTGGAAGAACTGGATGATGAAAATCTTTTAGATAAAAAATTATCATTACCTCCCAAAGCAATAGCATTGACCGCACGAAATGATAATAGGGCAATATTTGAAACATATGAAATGAATGGCACGGAAGAAGTTATAGGAACCGAATGCTGTTTATATGCAGATAACAGGGAAACTGACCTAACCCTAGAAGGTCGTTTTCATAAAAAAGATGGGAAATTTATTTTTGTTTATCAGGGTATTCGTGCATAAAGCTCTAATAGAGGCGAACCAAGCTATCAAACAATCCCACCATGACATCTTTACCACAGTCCCGCCCCCTCCTATCTGCGCAACATGCAAGTTTTTCTGAAAGAAGCCAAAAATATTAGGCAAAAGCGATAACGTGGTATAGAATCGAGCACCTACACTAATCAAACGGAATGACCGCTAGGAAACAACTGTACTTTGATTGAAAAACCGTTGCCCTTCAGCCCAAAATTCATGTCAGCCAGTCATCTGCTGCATTTTTTGTCTTGAAGCCCATCGGTTCTATTCAAAATACCGATTCCAAACCGTCAGCCCGCTCCCGATACGGAGGCGTTTGTTTCAGACGACCTCTTTATTATTTGTCCGCAGGTATAAGAAAATGACACACTCACCCATCAAACAAACCGTAATCTTACTCAGCGCAGTCTTCTTCTCCGGCGCAGTCCACGCTTCGGGCTACCACTTTGGTACGCAGTCAGTCAACGCGCAAGGCACCGCCAACTCTTCCGGCGCGGAAGCAGCCGACGCATCGACCATCTTCTACAACCCCGCCGGTCTATCCAAACTCGACAGCAGCCAAGTTTCCGTCAACGCCAATATCGTCATGCCCAGCATCCGCTACGAAGCCGATTCCGCCCAATACTATCAAGGCGGCGATGTTTCCGGCTCGAAAAGCGGCAAAATCACCAAAACCACCGTCGCTCCGCACCTCTACGGCGCATATAAAGTCAATGACGACGTAACTTTGGGCTTGGGCGTGTACGTCCCCTTCGGTTCTGCCACCGAATACGAAAAAGATTCCGTACTGCGCCACAACATCAACAAACTCAGCCTCACCAGCATCGACATCGAACCGGTCGTCGCTTGGAAAGCCAATGAAAACCACGCTTTCGGCGCCGGCCTGATCGCCCAATACTCCAAAGCCGAATTGCGCAAGTATTCCGACTGGGATGCCTCCGGTTCCATCAGCCAACTCGCCAGCGGCCTTGCCTCACGCGCCGCCGGCCGCCCTGTCTCCGTCAGCGCGCAAGGCAAATCTGACGGACACGCCGAAGTAAAAGGTCACGACTGGGGCTTCGGCTATCAACTCGCTTGGATGTGGGACATCAACGACCGCGCACGGGTCGGCGTGAACTACCGCTCCAAAGTAACCCACACCCTCAAAGGCTCGGCAGAATGGGAAGCCGACGGCGCATACGCCCGCCGCGCTTGGGATTTGGGCGCGCTTGCCGCCCGCGGTTACGTTCCGCGTGAAAAAGCAAGCGTCAAAATCGTTACTCCTGAATCCCTGTCCGTTCACGGCATGTACAAAGCCACCGACAAATTCAACCTGTTCGGCGATGTAACGTGGACCCGCCACAGCCGCTTCAATAAAGCGGAACTGGTATTTGAAAACACCAAAAACGTCGTCAACGGCAAATCCGACCGCACCGTCATCACGCCCAACTGGCGCAACACTTACAAAGTCGCGCTCGGTGGTTCTTACCAAGTGACCGACCCGCTGCAACTGCGCGCAGGTATCGCCTTTGACCGCTCGCCTGTCAAAAACGCCGGCTACCGCATGAACAGCCTGCCCGACGGCAACCGCATCTGGTTCTCGCTCGGCGCGAAATACCATATCGGCAAAAACCACGTCCTCGATGCCGCTTATAGCCACATCCACATCAACGACACCCGCTACCACACCGACCGCGCCACTGGCAACGATGTGGACAGCAAAGGCGCATCCGGCGCGCGCTTCAAAAACCACGCCAACATCGTTGGATTGCAATACACTTACAAATTCAAGTAAGCCGTTTTGCGCCGACATCAAAAGGTCTCTGAAAACCCTCGTTTCAGGTTTTCAGACGACCTTTTTGTTTGGCTTGTTGGTGTGCTTATATTTCTATGCGGATAAACAGCGTCTCTAGGAAATCGCTATGACGTTGATTTGCCTTACTTTACGGTAAATTTTGCCGTTATAGTGGATTAAATTTAAACCAGTACGGCGTTGCCT
>CAKMQH010000110.1 GCA_927911515.1 uncultured Neisseria sp. | reverse complement strand
AATAATCATGAGGTCGTCTGAAATTTTCAGACGACCTTTCGCCTTTTGTTAAGGAACTGTATGAACAAACAAACCAAACAGGCGGCTCAGACCATAGGTCGTCTGAAACGTAAAGCCAGCGACGAAGAACGGCTGCAAGGCTGGCGCGAAAACTGCGCCAAACAAGGGTTAAGTGGCGAATTTATCCTGACCGCGAAGCTCAACGGCGCGGCTTATACCGAGGAAGAAGCCCGCATGGTGGCGGAACTTTTCGGCAAATAAACTGACAATTTATTATTTTAAAATTACAAATCATATCAAAACTTGACAAAGTTACCGATTTTGATTATAGTCGTATCTGAGTTAACATTGCCGATTTGACACAGCTTGCGGGCATTAACAGCTAAAGCGTATTTTCATTTTCTGCTGTTTTTATTCCTTTCTTTATATCCAAGCCCGTTGTGTACAGCATCGGGCTTCTTTTTTTTCCGGAAGTATCAGGAAGTATTTATGATTATTTTGGACAACGTTTCCAAACATTACCAAACGCGCGACAAAACCCGTTTTGCCGCCGTCGAGCCGACCAGCCTCGAAATCCAAGACGGCGAAATCTTCGGTCTGATGGGCTATTCCGGCGCGGGCAAATCCACCCTGTTGCGCCTGATTAACCTGTTGGAACGTCCCGACAGCGGCAAGGTCAATGTGTGCGGACAAGAGCTGACCGCGCTTGATGCCGCCGCATTGCGTCAGGCGCGGCAGAATATCGGCATGGTGTTTCAGCAGTTCAATCTTTTGAGCAACCGTACCGTTGCCGACAATGTTGCCTTTCCTTTGGAAATCGCCGGATGGTCGTCTGAAAAAATCAAAGAACGTGTTAAAGAATGCCTTGAAATCGTCGGCTTGACCGAACGCGCCGACCACTACCCCGCCCAGCTTTCCGGCGGGCAGAAACAACGCGTCGGCATCGCCCGCGCGCTCGCGCCCAAACCCCAAGTCATCCTCGCCGACGAACCCACTTCCGCCCTCGACCCCGCTACCACGCGCAGCGTCTTGGAATGTTTGGAAGACATCAACAAACGCTTCAACGTTACCATCGTCATCGTAACCCACGAAATGAGCGTCATCCGCCGCCTGTGCGACCGCGCCGCCCTCTTGGATAAAGGAAAAGTAGTGGAAATCGTCGAAGTACGCGGCAACCAAATCCACGCCCAATCCGAAATCGGGCGCGAACTGATTCGGGAGGACTGATATGGCAGACTTAACATTCGAACAAGCCGTTTCAACCATCGTCGGCATGAAAGACGAAATCGTCCGCGCCTTGGGCGAAACCTTCGTCATGGTCGGGCTGTCCACCACGTTTGCCGTCATCTTCGGCACCCTCTTGGGCGTCTTGCTTTTCGTGACTTCCAACCGCCAGCTTCATTACAACAAGCCGGTGAATTTCCTGTTTGACAACTTAGTCAACCTGATGCGCGCCTTCCCCTTCGTCATCCTGATGATTGCCATGATACCCGCCACCCGCGCCATTGTCGGCAGCACCATTGGTCCGATTGCCGCCTCGCTGGTATTGAGCGTGTCCGGCCTGTTTTACTTCGCCCGACTGGTGGAACAAAACCTGCGCGAAGTCCCCAAAGGTGTGATTGAAGCCGCCACCGCCATGGGAGCATCGCCACTTGCCATCGTCCGTAAAGTCCTCTTGAACGAAGCGCGCGCGGGCATGGTTTCCAGCATCACCGTCCTCGCCATCGGTCTGCTCTCATACAGCGCGGCGGCAGGCATGATAGGCGGCGGCGGCTTGGGCGACCTCGCCATCCGCTACGGCTACTACCGCTACCAAACCGAAGTCATCATCTTCATCGTCGCCATCCTCGTGCTGCTCGTTATCCTGATTCAAAGCATCGGCAACGCATTGGCGCGGAAATTGGACAAACGTTAAACCTCACAAACGCAAACAAGGTCGTCTGAAAATACACCTGATGCATTTTCAGACGACCTTTTGAGTGAAAAAATACAACATGAAATCTGCCAAAAAAATTCTAATTGCCGTTTATTTAATCAATATCGGCAATATCCTTTGGTACTTTATCGGTCCCATGAACCATATGCCGAAAATATGGTACGTAGGTCTGAGCGTCGGCATCTTTATTGCCCAACTTATCGCCTTAGAAAAATTAGAACACCCGGCCTCAGACGTCAACGCACACAACAGCAAAATGCTGCGTAACGATATGGGTTTCTTCATTTTACTGTGTCTCGGGTTATTGGCTGTCTTTATGATATGGTCCCTTATCGCCTCCCCTGTCCCCTTATGGGGCATCCTTTCATTGGATGACATGATTTCCATAGGAGAAATGAACGGATCAATGGCACGATGGACATCGATGAAATGGGTGAAATCAGCGAGCCGGATGAAAGTGCCATGATGGCTGAAGACTATGATGATGAAATGGACGGACACGCCGTAATCGACGGAACAGATGAAATGTATGAAAGTCCCGATACCGCCTTTGATGTTTCTCCGTTCGCCACCTCGTTGGATTGGCTTAAAATCATCTCATCCCTGACTTTTAAAGCGGGATTGATTTGGCTGTGTTACCGTTCCGTCAAAGGGCTGTACCTCACGATAAAAAACCGTCCCGTTTCCCATAAATGGATTTAAAATTCAACCTGTCCCGACGGCAGAGGCCGTCTGAAAAATCGACTTAACACTTACCAGGAGTAAAACATGCAGACAAACACCTTATTCAAAACTCTTTCCGCCGCCGCGCTCGCCGTAGTACTCGCAGCCTGCGGCGGTCAAAAAGACAGCACACCTGCCGCATCCGCCGCATCGCCTGCCGCCGACAATGGCACCAAAAAGAAATCGTCTTCGGCACGACCGTCGGCGACTTCGGCGACATGGTCAAAGACCAAATCAAACCTGCGCTGGAGAAAAAAGGTTATACCGTCAAATTGGTCGAATTCACCGACTACGTCCGCCCCAACCTCGCTTTGGCAGAAGGCGAACTGGACATCAACATTTTCCAACACAAGCCTTATCTGGACGACTTCAAAAAAGAACACAAATTAGACATTACCGAAGTCTTCCAAGTGCCGACTGCGCCTTTGGGTCTGTATCCGGGCAAACTGAAATCGCTGGACGAAGTCAAAGACGGCAGCAGCGTTTCCGCACCTAACGACCCGTCCAACTTCGCCCGCGCGCTGGTGATGTTGAACGAATTGGGCTGGGTTAAACTGAAAGACGGTGTGAATCCGCTGACCGCTTCCAAAGCCGACATCGCCGAAAACCTGAAAAACATCAAAATCGTAGAACTTGAAGCCGCACAACTGCCGCGCAGCCGCGCCGACGTTGATTTCGCCGTCGTTAACGGCAACTACGCCATGAGCAGCGGTATGAAGCTGACCGAATCCCTGTTCCAAGAACCGAGCTTCGCCTACGTCAACTGGGCAGCCGTCAAAACCGCCGACAAAGACAGCCAATGGCTCAAAGACGTGACCGAAGCCTACAACTCCGAAGAGTTCAAAGCCTACGCACGCCAACGCTTCGAAGGCTACAAATACCCTGCCGCTTGGGGTAAGAACGCAGCAGCCGGCGCGAAAGCCGAAGCCGCTTCTACTGCTTCAGCAGCAAGTGCTACCGCAGCCTCTGGTGCTTCCGCAGCGAAATAAGCACTAAGCCCTAAAGCAAAAAGGTCGTCTGAAACCCAAATCAGGTTTCAGAGACCTTTTTTACTGCATTTTGCCACATACGGCAGCCAAATCTTACAACTGTGATGACTCGTCTTTTATTTTTCCTCGTAAACGCAAGGTTTGTCTTACCGGATGCGAATAGGTGTCTTTTTCTGCCGTCAGCTCCAACTCCAGTTCCGTCAGCTTTTGCAAATACTCGGAAGCTTTTACCGTCGGCTCTTTTGATAATTCTTCGAACTGCTTTTTCGCCTCATCAAACCGCCCCAACTTGCGCAACATTTCTCCGCGCACAAACTTCATAGTGGTCAGTTTTTCAATATGCTGGTTGCCATCTTTCAAATTTAAATCAGCATAATGCAGGACTTTTTCCAGATCTTGCCGCTGGCTGCCCAGCCAACTGGCCTGCAAAAATATCCATGCCATTTGTTCCGTATTTTGGTTTTCGCCCGCCAGCTCCAGCATCACCCCTAACAACCTTTGCGCGGAAGCCTTTTCAGCCACCTGCTTGAGATAGGCTTCGCTCTGGATGATTTTTTCATATTTATCCAATTCTTGTTGTGTAAAATCATCTTTAAACATAACAAACTGATTACTCGGACAAATAGGAATAGGTGTCGGTGCCATAATCGCGCCTAACGGCTCCAAATCAGTCTTAACATCTACCGAAACCCCCGACATTAACATATCCGATGTGAATTTTTCGCCGCCTATCGGACAAGTATGCTCGACCGGACGCATAGTCAGCGCATTGGCATGCGTACAAACGGCAAGTGACAAGACGAAGGCTGAAAGTTTGATTTTCATGAGGGATTCCTTAATATTTCCGTATTTAAAATGACATAAATCTTGTTCTACCCGCTGAAAGTTTAATCTTATAGTCAAATAGGATAATTTTAATCAAGAATGAATCATTTCCGCAAACAATAAAGGCTTGCGCCAAACTTTAAGCCTGACTGCAAGCCTCATACTTTTCATATACCAGAGACCTTTGCAAAAATTCCCCAAAATCCCCTAAATTCCCACCCAAGACAT
>CAKMQH010000109.1 GCA_927911515.1 uncultured Neisseria sp. | reverse complement strand
AGTATTGTACCATTTTGTTTTTAATTGACTATAAAAAAAAGGGCAAACCCCGATTAGGTTTGCCCTTTTTCATTACAAGACTTAGTGAACGTCTTTCCAATATTCTTTTTTTCAGGAAGTATGCCAAAGGCAGCATCACTGCAAACAAGAACATCAACACGATATAACCGGTACGTTTACGTTCAAGTTGAGCCGGTTCACCCATGTAAACCAAATAGTTCACCAAATCGCGTACATAAGCATCGTACTCTGTTTGGATGACTTTGCCGTTTGGCAAACGACGGCTGTGTGCACCGGTAGATTCCCAATAAAGCTTGGGTTTCGATACGTCATGCTCATCTTTAACCATAACCGGTTGACCTTTGGCATCCAACTCAACCGCTTGAACGCCTTGTTGCTCCCACAATGGGTGTGGCATACCGACTTTATCGAATACGACGTTGTTCCAGCCGTTCGGACGGGTCGGGTCTTTATAGAAGCCGCGCATATAGGCATACAGATAATCTGCACCTTTAGAACGGGCAATCAGCGTCAGATCCGGCGGAGCCGCACCAAACCATTTGGCTCCATCTTTAGGATTCATCGCTCCCAACATCACGTCACCGACATTATCTGTCGTGAACATCAGGTTTTTCTTGATTTCTTCATCAGTCAAACCGATGTCTTTCAGACGGTTGAAACGCATACCGCTTGCCGAGTGGCAGGATAAGCAGTAGTTGGTGAAAATTTGAGCACCGCGCTGCAAGCTGACTTGGTCGCGCAGGTCAATATCGACTTTTTCGTAGTGTCCGCCACCGCTGGCGACGGCGGCACTCATAGGCACTGCCAACAACAAGGCAGCAAACCAGTTTTTCAGGGTATGTTTCATTTTTCGCTGCCCTCATCAGATATTGGTTGCAAACAGGTAAGCACCGATGACGGTAATACCGACATAAACAAAGAACATGATTTTTTGTTTAGTGGTGCTCATGGTTACACGTTCTGGAACCGGTTTGTTTGTATCCAGTTTGGTGTAGAACGGCATACCTAAGAAGAATGCAAAATAGACGACGGACAGAATGCGCGCAACCAAAGTACGGGTATCATTTGCCACTAACGCACCCAAGATACCCAGGCCGATGAAGGAAATGATGAACAAAACCAATGCAATTTTGAAAATCGGACCACGGTAGCGGACAGATTTCACCTCACCTTTATCCAACCAAGGCAACAGGGCAATCAGGACAACTGCCGCACCCATACCGATTACACCCCAAACCTGAGTACCGAGGAATGAAGGAATCGCACGCAAAATAGCGTAGAACGGGGTGAAATACCATACCGGCGCAATGTGCGGCGGTGTTTTCAGCGCATTTGCCGCGTCAAAGTTCGGGGCTTCAAGGAAGTAGCCACCGCCTTCGGGTGCGAAGAACAATACTGAGCAGAAAACAATCAGGAATACGACAACGCCCAAGATGTCTTTGACGGTGTAGTACGGATGGAAAGGAATGCCGTCGAGCGGAACGCCGTTTTCATCTTTGAGTTTCTTAATTTCCACGCCGTCAGGGTTGTTCGAGCCGACTTCGTGCAAAGCAATGATGTGCGCCACGACCAAACCGAGCAACACTATCGGCACAGCGATAACGTGCAGGGCGAAGAAGCGGTTCAGGGTAACGTCAGAAACGTTGAAGTCGCCGCGAATCCAAGTGGATAAATCAGGACCGATGACAGGGATGGCGGAGAACAGGTTAATAATCACCTGTGCACCCCAGAAGGACATTTGTCCCCAAGGCAGCAGGTAGCCCATAAAGGCTTCGGCCATCAATGCCAAGAAAATCAGGGAACCGAAAATCCACACCAATTCACGCGGTTTTTTGTACGAACCGTAAATCAAGCCGCGGAACATATGCAGGTATACGACGATGAAGAAGAAAGATGCGCCGGTGGAGTGCATGTAGCGGATAATCCAGCCGCCGGACACGTCGCGCATAATGTACTCTACTGCGGTAAAGGCAGCAGGCAGGTGATAGGCATTCAGGTTGCCGTCCGGTTTGTAGTTCATGGTCAGGAAGATACCGCTGACGATTTGAATTACGAGGACAAGCAGAGCCAAAGAGCCGAAGTAGTACCAGAAGTTGAAGTTCTTCGGCGCGTAGTATTGAGCCAAATGCTCATTCCACATTTTAGACAGAGGGAAACGAGCGTCCGTCCAGTCTAACAATGCTTTTGCTTTGTTATTGGTTTGGTTTGCCATAATTATCGTTCCTTATTTTTAGTCTTCGCCTACCAAGACTGTCGTATCGCTCAGATATTTATGCGGCGGAACAACCAGGTTGGTCGGTGCAGGAACACCTTTATACACTCGGCCTGCAATATCGAATTTCGAACCGTGGCACGGACAGAAGAAACCGCCTTTCCAGTCTGCACCCAAATCGGCAGGAGCAATATCGGGACGGTAGGTCGGCGAACAGCCTAAGTGTGTACAGATACCGATGGTAATGAGGATGTTCGGCTTAATCGAACGGGTCTCATTTTTAGCATATTCGGGCTGTTGATCCGCTTTGGAATCAGGATCGGCAACCGCGCCGTTCAAACTTTTCAGGTCTTTAACCTGCTGATCTGTGCGGTTAACCACCCAAATCGGCTTACCTTGCCATTCGGCAGTCAGCATTTGTCCGGATTCGATTTTGCTAACATCGATTTCGACGGGAGCACCTGCGGCTTTAGCTTTTTCCGATGGGAAAAAGCTTGCCACGAAAGGCGTAGCTACGCCCAAAGCCGCCACACCGCCCGCGCCGCATGTAGCCAGCGTCAGAAAGCGGCGGCGACCGCTATTGATTTCTTGATTATCCATTATTCAGTCGTCCTAAAATTTTGGGAATACCGAGCCATTAAACGATGTAATTCTACCTAGTTTGCCGTGATACTCAAAGTCATTATTTAAATTAAGGTAAATTTTCATGACGATTATCAAGACTTAGGCGGGATTATCTTCATCGAAATGACAGATTTCCAACTCGAAATGCCGGGCTACGGCCTCGCCCAAAGCACGGATGCCGTAACGCTCCGTCGCATGGTGTCCCGCGCTGACAAAGGCAACGCCTGTTTCATTGGCAAGATGAAACTGCGATTCCGAGATTTCTCCGGTCAGATAGGCATCGACGCCTTCGTCTATGGTCGTCTGAAAAAATCCCTGCGCTCCGCCGGTACACCATGCGATGCGTTTGATTTCGCGCGACATATCGCCGACGGCTACAGGCTGCCGCCCCAGGGTTGTAGTAATGTGTTGCAGCCACCCAGCCAAAGTCTGCGGCGTTTTCAGACGACCTATATTCAACAGGTTCTGTTCGCCAAACTGCTTTTCCACTTCCCAGCCCAACTTTTCAGCAAGCTGCGCGTTGTTGCCCAGCACAGGGTGCGCATCCAGCGGCAGGTGGTAGCCAACCATATTGATTTGGTGTTGCAATAATGTTTCGATGCGCGCTTTTTTCCAGCCTGTAATCGTTACCGGCTCGCTTTTCCAAAACATTCCGTGATGCACCAAAAGCATATCCGCGCCCTGCTCCGCAGCGAAATCGACCGCCGCCTTGCTTGCCGTTACCGATGTCGCTATTTTGCCGACCTCCGCCCTGCCCTCGACCTGCAAACCGTTGGGCGCATAGTCTTTAAACATTCCGACCTGCAACACCTCGTCGCACCACGCCAAAATATCGTTGCGTTTCGCCATATCATTCCTTTCAACACATAGCGGATTGAATTTCATAAAACAAGACGAAGCAACGCCATCCCTGTTTCAAATCAATTCACCGCATTCATACAAAATCGGACGCACATTCTAACCGCAAACCCTGATGTGCCCCAATCCCCACGCCGTTCAACACGCGCCCGCATTTACACCCCGGCATGAAATATTTTAATATTACCCATCTCAAAAGGTCGTCTGAAAGCGTGAAACCAATGGATTCCATCATCGAACTGCGCCATCTCAAAACCCTGCTGGCACTCGAAGAAACCGGCAGCGTTTCCCTTGCCGCCAAGCGCGTCTTCCTGACCCAATCCGCCCTTTCGCACCAAATCCGCGCGCTTGAAAACTATTACGACACGCCCCTGTTCGAGCGCAAATCCACGCCCTTGCGCTTCACACCCGCCGGCGAACGCCTGTTGCGGCTCGCACGCGAACTCCTCCCGCAAGTTTCCGCCGCCGAGCGCGACCTCGCCCGCATCATTGAAGGCGAAGCAGGCGAATTGCGGCTGGCAGTCGAATGCCACACCTGTTTCGACTGGCTCATGCCCGCGATGGGCGAATTCCGCCCCATGTGGCCGCAAGTCGAATTGGACATCGTTTCCGGCTTTCAGGCAGACCCCGTCGGACTCTTATTGCAACACCGCGCCGATCTCGCCATCGTATCCGAAGCCGAAAAACAAAACGGCATCAGCTTCCGCCCCTTGTTCGCCTACGAAATGGTCGGCATCTGCGCCCAAGACCACCCGCTTGCCGCCAAAACCGTTTGGGAGGCAGAAGACTTCATCGGCGAAACCCTCATTACCTATCCAGTTCCCGACGAAATGCTCGACCTGCCCAAAAAAATATTGTTACCCAAAGGCATCAACCCACCGCGCCGCCGCAGTGAACTGACCATCGCCATCATCCAACTCGTCGCCAGCAAACGCGGCATCGCCGCCCTGCCCTACTGGACCGTGATGCCCTATCTCGAAAAAGGCTACGTCGTCCACCGTCAAATCACCGCCAACGGCCTGCAAAGCGAACTCTACGCCGCCACGCGCACCGAAGACGCCGACAAAAGCTATCTCGACAACTTCTGCCAAATCGTCCGCGAACGCAGCTTCGCCGATCTCCCCGGCTTGAGCGAACTGAAAATGTTCGGGCAGGATTGATGTTTTCTTGAAACAGGGTATCGCGACATTCACGCACTTCGATTTCCATATCAAAAGGTCGTCTGAAAACCCAAATCTCAGGTTTTCAGACGACCTTTTTACTTCCTATCCCGATTTAGCCTTCTTCAGGCAGCTTGGTGATTTTTACCCGCTCGATGCGTTGACCGTCTTTTTCAACGACTTGGAAACGCCAGCCGTGGAAGTCGGCAAAGTCGCCGACATCGGGAATGCTTTGCAGCTCTTCCATAATCAGTCCGGCGACAGTGTGGAAGTCTGCATCTTCTTCCTGCGGCGGGAGGTTGAGTTGCGGCGCGAGTTCGACGTATTCGAGCGAACCGTCCACGGTCAGGCTTTCATCGGCATTTTCTTGAACGGCGGGTTCTTCTTGGCGTTCAAACTCTTCGGGAAATTCGCCTGCGATGGTTTCCAGCAGGTCTTTCATGGTAACCATGCCCAAAACCGCGCCGAATTCATCGACCACCAAAGCATAATCCGCGCTGCTTTGGCGGAACAGTTCAATCGCGCCCAATGCAGTCGTACTGTCCGGCAGGACTAGCGGCTGGCGCAGGACGGCTTGGATATTGAGTTCGCCGGTTTCGAGCAGTTGGGCGAGCAGGTCTTTTTTTGTTGATGTAGCCCAACGGTTCGTCCACACCGGCTTTACCGACGACGAGCAGCCGGCTGTATGGGGTATTTTGCAGTTGGGCGTGTTGCTCTTCGCGGCTTTGAGAGATATCCAAACGCTCAATGTCGCGGCGGGGAATCATCACGCCGAGGATGGGGCGTTCGGCAAGCGTGAGAACGCTGCGTATCATGGATTTTTCGTTTTCTTCAAAATGTCCGTCGTCTACCGCTTCGTCGCCCGCTTTAGCAAGCACGCTTTCGCGTATGCCCATCATGCCCAAGACGTTCTCGGCGGTGCGCTTGCGCCACGAGCTGCTGATGTAGTCGTTTTTGCGGCTGTTGCGTTGCGAAATTTGGTTGAACACTTCAATCAGGATGGAGAAGCCGATAGCAGCGTAGAGGTAGCCTTTCGGGATGTGGAAATGGAAAGCTTCGGCAATGAGGCTGAAACCGATCATCAGCAGAAAACCTAAGCAGAGCATGACGACGGTAGGATGTCTGTCCACAAACTCGGTCAGCGGTTTGCTGGCGGAAATCATGACGGTCATGGCAACGGCAACGGCGCCCATGGCGACGACGATGTGATCGACCATCGCAACGGCAGTGATGACGGAATCGATGGAAAATACCGCGTCAAGAATCAGGATTTGGGCAACCACGCTCCAAAATCGCGCGTGTTTCTTCTGGCTGTCGGCAACGGCAAACTGGTTATGCCCTTCGAGGCGTTCGTGCAGCTCGGTGGTGGCTTTGTAGAGCAGGAAGATACCGCCCGCGAGCATAATCATGTCTTTGCCAGAAACGTCCAACTCGCTGATGTGGAACAGCGGGCGCGTCAGGGTCATGATGTGTGCCATGAAGCCAAGCATGATGATGCGGATAACGACCGCAAGCCCCAGACCGGTAATACGCGCGCGGTCGCGTTGGGCGGGTTTGACTTTGTTCGCCAAAATAGCGACGAAAACGAGGTTGTCTATCCCCAAGACGACTTCGAGTACCAGAAGCGTGGCAAAGCCTATCCAAGTATGCGGCTCTGCCAACCAACTGAAATCCATGATTTTTGTATTCCTTTGTGTTCAAACGCGAAAAGGCAGCCTGAAACGCTCAAGCTGCCTGATTCATATCGATACGCACGAAAAACGGCGGGCGGTCATGCTGCTCTGCTCTGGGTCTTTCATGTGTGCGTATGTCTCAAGTAAAAATAATGTAAATAGTTTAGCAGTTTGGAAGACGGATGGCAAAAGGTCGTCTGAAAACAAGGAAATTGGCTTTCAGACGACCTCCCAATCGGCTTTAAATAACCTGCTCTTTGTTTTTGGCCGCAGCGGCGTTTTTCGTCATAAAACCGTCTATCGGTGCATAACCCACAAAATCGGCGTTTTCATCCATGATGACTACCCAATCTTTCGTGCGCCCGCTGGTCAGGGGCAGGAAGAACAAAGGTTTGCCGGATGCAGATACTTTGGCTGATTTGACGATATCCGCTTCAGACATATTGCGGGCGGCAGCCAATTCGGACAACGGCTTCATCACGCGGCGGATTTTTTCGCGCTCGGCAGGGCCGTCGGGCAGCCACCAATTCGGCCGCATACTCGGTTCGATACCCGTCAGCGACAAGCTCAGGCTTTCATTGCCTTCATCGACATTGGCAGCCTCGCGTACGCCTACGCGCTCTATACCGAACCAAGGCAGGGTTTTGAAGTCATCTTTGGCTTTTGCCAAATCCGCCTTATCGATTTCGGCGGCAGTCACAATATTGATACGGTCGCGCTCAAAAGCTGCGGCAACAGGACGGGCAAGGGATACGCTGTACAACCCGTAAATCAAAGCGGCAAGCTGGATCGCGCCGATTAAGGAAAAATCGACCACGCGCTCGCGCATTTTTTTCTTGGGACTGGCAAGAATCAGGGTCAACAGCGGACCGCACACGATATCCACCGATACGACCAACTTATACAAATCCAAACCGCCGGTCAGTTCGGCATAGGGGAAGGGATACCAGACTTCAAAAACAAGCAGCGCCGCCAAGCCCGCCAAAACCAGACTGACAAGCAGATGCAGTGAGGCGCTTTTCACGGCGAAACGCCATCGCGAAACATGTTGAGTATTTTCCATAATGTTTGTCCGTAACGTAATTATTTGAAATATGATTTTTTGAAGACGTCATTATATCGAAATATAAAAGTTTTGCGGAAAACCAAATAAACATTTTTTACATACCCCATGTTAAAATCCGCATTCTTCAAATATTTCAATATGATGCTATGCATACTTCCGATATTGACACAGACGATGCGGCTCACGAATACCACGCCGACAATCCCGATTTTCCTTCTAAAACCATTGTGGCGACGCTGTTTATCGGTGCGTTTTTCGGCTATCTCAACGACACGCTTTTAAATGTCGCGCTCACGCCGATTATGAAGGATTTTGGGGTCGACAAAACCACCGTCCAATGGCTGACGACGGGCTTTTTGCTGGTAATGGGCGCGTTCACACCGATTACGGCGGGCGTGATTCAATGGTTTGAAACGCGCAAGATGGTGTTGTTTACGCAGGCGACGTTTCTGGCGGGTTCGCTGATTTGCGCGTTTGCGCCGACTTTCGGGATTCTGGTCGCGGGGCGGATGGTGCAGGCGGTGTCTGCCGCATTTTTCGTACCGCTCCTGTTTAACGGCATTTTGTCGATTTACCCACCGAACAAACGCGGAACGGCGATGGGCGTGATCACCATGATGTTCACCGCCGCGCCCGCAATGGGCCCGACGCTGTCGGGCATCATCATCGACCACACGCATTGGCGCGTGCTGTTCGGCTTTACCGCGCCGTTTATGCTGGCGGCGATGGCGTTGGTGGGCAAGTATCTGACGGTTAATTTGAGCACCATCAGCCGTCCGAAGATTGATATTTTGTCGGCCGTGCTGTCGATTGCGGGCTTGGGCGGGCTGGTGTATGCGAGCAGTAATTTCGCCTATCTGCCGCTGGCGGAATTTATCCTGCTGTTTGCCGCTTCCGTCGCACTGGTGGGCTGGTTCGCATACCGCCAGTCCCGCTTAGCAACGCCGCTGCTGAACCTTCGGGCGTTTGAGTATAAGCAGTTCCGCTACTGCGTCGTGATTCTGGCGGGCGCGGTGTTCTTGTTTTTGGGTTTGGAACTGATGATGCCGATGTACACGCAGCAAGTGCTGATGCTGACGGGTACGGCGACGGGGCTGATTCTGATGCCCGCGAGTATCGCCCAAGCGGTTGCCGCGCCTTTGTTCGGAAAACTGTTGGACAAGAAGGGTGGACGGTTTGTCGTGTTGCCCGCCACAGTGATGCTGACGGTGTCGCTGGCGGTATTGTGGCTGTTTTTGCGGATTGACACGCAAGTCATGATGTTGACCGCCATGTTCACGCTGATGGCGGTGTCCGTATCCGCCTGCGTAACGGGCGAGACCCACGGCTTGAACGCGCTGCCGAAAAAACTCAATCCCCACGGCGCGGCGATTCTGACCACCATCAATCCGATTGCCGGCGCGATCGGCGCGGCATTTTTCGTCGGCGCGACCAATATCGGCGAGAAACTGTCCTCCGCCGCCTCGCCGCAACAAGCCATGCTCGACGGCATCCATTTGGCGATGGGTAGCGCGTTGGTGTTGGGCGCGGTGATGGTGTTTTTCGCCATGCGCCTGAAACGTCACGAACCGGACAAACAAGTTTGAACATAAGGTACCAAACAGGCATTTGAAAGAAGCCGCAAACAGCGCAAAGAGGTCGTCTGAAAAATGCAAAAACGTCAGGACGACAGGTTATCTCTTATTTTCTATACCGAAACCGCCCCAGTTTGCTATAATGCCCAGTTTCATCAAACCGCAATACCACACTTTAAAGGACAAAAAATGGGTTTTCTGCAAGGTAAAAAAATCCTGATCACCGGCATGATTTCCGAGCGTTCCATCGCTTACGGCATTGCCAAAGCCTGCCGCGAACAAGGCGCGGATTTGGCGTTTACCTACGTTGTTGACAAACTGGAAGAGCGCGTCCGCAAAATGGCCGCCGAATTGGGTTCCGAACTCGTGTTCCGCTGCGACGTTGCCAGCGACGACGAAATCAACCAAGTTTTCGTTGACTTGGGCAAACATTGGGACGGCCTCGACGGTTTGGTGCACGCCATCGCGTTTGCCCCGAAAGAAGCCTTGAGCGGCGACTTCCTCGACAGCATCAGCCGCGAAGCGTTTAATACCGCACACGAAATTTCCGCATACAGCCTGCCCGCATTGGCAAAAGCCGCCCGTCCGATGATGCGCGGCAGAAACTCCGCCATCGTCGCCCTGAGCTACTTGGGCGCGGTTCGTGCGATTCCGAACTACAACGTCATGGGTATGGCCAAAGCCAGCCTCGAAGCAGGCATCCGCTTCACCGCCGCCTGCTTGGGCAAGGAAGGCATCCGCTGCAACGGCATTTCCGCCGGCCCGATTAAAACCCTCGCTGCTTCCGGCATTGCCGATTTAAGCAAACTCTTGGGACACGTCGCTTCCCACAATCCGCTCGGCCGCAACGTAACCATCGATGAAGTGGGCAATACCGCCGCCTTCCTGCTCTCCGAACTCTCTTCAGGCATTACCGGCGAAATCACTTACGTTGACGGCGGTTACAGCATCAACGCCCTGAACGACGAAGAGGCGTAATGATTTGTAATATTTTGTAGAAAAGACAACTTATTACACAAAAAACCGTCTGAATAAGTGGTGTAAAAAAGTTACACTTCGATTTCAGACGGTTCTTTTTCATATAAAAGGCGGCATATTTCGGGAAATTTGTCATATATACAAATTTTAACTTTTATAAATTTTGTTTAACGAATAACACGATACTATGCCTGCCGGTTTGGAAAAGCCCGTCCGTCACTTCGGACGCACTTTTTTTAAAAATTTCACTTTATTATCCACAAACATACAGGAGGACATTTATGTCTATTGCTTCAGAATTTAAACAGTTTATTATGCGCGGCAACGTTATCGACTTGGCAGTCGGTATGGTCGTCGGTACTGCATTCAGCGGCATCGTTAAATCTTTGGTTGACGACGTAATCATGCCCCCTATCGGTCTGTTGATCGGCGGCGTTGACTTCTCCAACCTGTTCATCACCCTGAAAAACGGTGCGCAAGCGCCCGCAGAAGGCTATGCCAACTTGGCAGCTGCTCAAGCAGCCGGTGCTGTTACCCTGAACCTCGGTCTGTTCATCAACTCCGTTATCAGCTTCCTGATCATTGCTGCTGCGATTTTTGCCGTTATCAAAGCATTGAACTCCATGAAAAAAGCCGAAGCGCCTGTTGAAGAAGCACCTGCAGAGCCTAGCGAAGAAGTATTGCTGTTGCGCGAAATCCGCGACTCGCTGAACAAAAAATAATCTTTTGAAGATTTGAAATAAAAGGTCGTATGAAAATTTTCAGACGACCTTTTTGTTTTGCGTATCTCTCCGATATCAATGATTTACGGTTTGCGGTATCGGATTGCGTGGGATAACAACGCTTCAATCTCTATCCACATAGCTCCTCCCATTTACAGCAAACCGGGCTGACCCAATGCGGGGTCGGTCGCGCGGGCGGCTTGTGCGTCTTCAACGGTCAGCCCCAAGGCTTTCGCCACACCTTCGCCGTAGGCGGGGTCGCAACGGTGGCAGTTGCAGATATGGCGGTATTTGATGAAGTCGGGGGCATCACACATGGCTGCGGCGGTGTTGTCGAACAAAGCCTGTTTCTGCGCGTCGTTCATCAAGTTAAACAAGGCGCGCGGTTGGCTGAAGTAGTCGTCATCGTCTTGACGGTAGTCCCAGTGCGCCGCGTCGCCGTTGATTTTCAAAGGCGGCTCGGCGAAGTCGGGCTGCTCCTGCCATTGACCGAAGCTGTTGGGTTCGTAGTGCGGCAGGCTGCCGTAGTTGCCGTCGGCGCGGCCTTGTCCGTCGCGCTGGTTGCTGTGGACGGGGCAACGCGGGCGGTTGACGGGGATTTGGCGGAAGTTCACGCCTAAGCGGTAGCGTTGCGCGTCGGCGTAATTGAACAAACGGGCTTGCAGCATTTTGTCGGGGCTGGCGCCGATACCGGGCACGAGGTTGCTCGGGGCGAAGGCGGATTGTTCCACATCGGCGAAGAAGTTTTCGGGATTGCGGTTCAACTCGAATTCGCCCACTTCAATCAGCGGATAGTCTTTTTTCGGCCAAACTTTGGTCAGGTCGAAAGGATGATACGGCACTTTTTCCGCATCGGCTTCAGGCATAACTTGGATGTACATCGTCCATTTCGGAAACTCGCCACGTTCGATGGCTTCGTACAGGTCGCGCTGGTGGCTTTCGCGGTCGTCGGCGATGATTTTTGCGGCTTCTTCGTTGGTCAGGTTTTTAATGCCTTGCTGGCTGCGGAAATGGAATTTCACCCAAAAACGCTCGCCCGCTTCATTCCAGAAGCTGTAAGTATGCGAACCAAAGCCGTGCATATGGCGGTAGCTGGCGGGGATGCCGCGGTCGCTCATAACGATGGTAACTTGGTGCAGGGCTTCGGGCAGCAGCGTCCAGAAGTCCCAGTTGTTTTTTGCGGAGCGCATATTGGTGCGCGGGTCGCGTTTGACCGCCTTGTTCAAGTCGGGGAATTTGCGCGGGTCGCGCAGGAAGAACACAGGCGTATTGTTACCGACCATGTCCCAGTTGCCTTCTTCGGTATAGAACTTCAACGCAAAGCCGCGGATGTCGCGTTCCGCATCGGCTGCGCCGCGCTCGCCTGCCACGGTGGTGAAACGGGCGAACATCTCGGTTTTCTTACCGACTTCGCTGAAAATTTTGGCGCGGGTGTATTTCGTGATATCGTGCGTCACGGTGAACGTACCGAACGCACCCGAACCTTTGGCGTGCATACGGCGTTCGGGGATGACTTCGCGCACGAAGTCGGCGAGTTTTTCATTCAGCCACAAATCCTGCGCCAGCAACGGGCCGCGCGGACCAGCGGTCAGGCTGTTTTGATTGTCGGCAACGGGGGCGCCGTTGTTCATAGTCAGGTGGGTTACGGGACATTTAGAGACGGTCATGATGATTTCCTTTGTGAAATGGTCAGTGGTTTATAAAACGATTTGCCGAAAAGCATATTCGTAGCCGGTTTCTTGGCATTCATAAATTTCTTGTATCGACATTTTATTTTTCCTTTTTCTTAAGCTATGAACAGAACTATACAGAAAGGTCTTGACTATTGAAACTATGACTTCAATTTAATATTGTTATTATTAATTGAGATTTTATTTTTGTTAGATTTTTATTATCGAATAAACATGTTAAACAAAAAGGTCGTCTGAAACTGTTTCAGACGACCTTTTTGTATCTCCGTTCGCATTAAAGCTTGCGCATCATCATCATGAAATATGCGCCGCCTATGAGCGCTGGCCA
>CAKMQH010000108.1 GCA_927911515.1 uncultured Neisseria sp. | reverse complement strand
TTTGCGACTATTTAGATTCAGTGTTTTACGGGAAATCTGAGACCCCGGTATGCCCGCATCTGCTTCGCAACCCCCGTCGAAACCAAGATCGCCCCCAGATAGGAAAGGCTGATTATACGCATATCGTTATATTTTGCCAAGCTGGCAGGCTTTTAACTAAGTTGGATTTTGGTTGTGGTGGGGATTTGCGGTCGTCTGAAAAATACAGTGAATTCGTTTATAATACCGCTTTCCGATTTTGGGCATGTTTGAGCATGAAAAAGGTTGAGAAGAATATCTTGGTTTTGCATAGTGCGGAGCAAATGTTTGAGTTGGTCGATAAGGTTGAAGACTATCCAAAATTTTTGCCCTGGTACAGTAAAACTGAAGTTATTGAACGAAAAAACAATGAGTTGAAAGCTCGTTTGTTTATGGACTATATGCGCGTGCGTCAGTCATTTGCTACGCACAATCACAATATTTCCGGTAAGGAAATCCGTATGGATTTGTTGGAAGGTCCTTTTAAAACCTTGCGCGGCACATGGAAATTTTTGGATTTGGGCGACGATATGTGCAAAGTTGAATTTAAATTGGAATATGAATTTTCCAGCTCTGTCTTATCTGCCATGATTTCGCCTGTTTTCAGCCATTTATCTGGGGCATTGGTTGATGCATTCGTTAAGGAAGCGGATCGTCGTTATGCTTGAGATTGAAGTTGTTTATGGTTTGCCTGACAAGCAAGTGTTGAAAAAACTGAATGTGCAAAATGGCTGTACGGCGCGTGAAGCGGTGTGTCAAAGTGCTCTAGATGAAATATTTTCAGAATTGGACTTGCAAACTGCTCCGCTGGGAATTTTTTGGCAAATCAGTTAAAGATGAGACGCTTCTTCGCGATAAAGACCGGATTGAAATTTATCGCCCATTATTGATCGATCCCAAAGAGGCACGCCGCAAACGTGTACAAAATCAGGATTGATGTTTAACTTGGGTCGTCTGAAACCATTTTCAGACGACCTTTTATCGAAATTAACCGCATTTTTTTGCGGAATTGAGAAATGATTATGTCGAATAAAATCAAAATGATTGTCGGACTGGGCAATCCTGGGGGGGAATATGAACAAACCCGCCATAATGCAGGATTCTGGTTTCTAGACGAACTTGCTTGGCAATGGAAAGTGTCGTTTAAGGAAGAGAAGAAATTCTTTGGTGAGGTAGCACGGGCGAATCTTCCTGATGGCGATGTTTGGCTGCTTAAGCCCATGATTTTTATGAACCGTTCCGGTCAATCTGTTGCAGCACTCGCACAATTTTACAAAATTAAGCCCGAAGAGATACTGGTGGTACATGACGAGCTGGACGTTCCTTGCGGCCGTATCAAATTCAAACTTGGTGGCGGGAATGGGGGACATAATGGTTTGAAAGATATCCAAGCCCGCCTTGGTACGCCCGACTATTACCGTTTGCGCCTGGGAATAGATCATCCGGGTGACCGCAATCTTGTCGTTGCTTATGTATTGAACAAGCCTAGCGCGGAACACCGCCAACAGATTGACGAAGCAATTGCTAAATCATTAAAAGCGATGCCGAAAATAATGGCGGGCGAATGGGAAGAAGCTACACGTTTCTTGCACAGCAAATAAATTTTATGTTGCTTAGCCCCCTCTTTTGAAAAATTCCCTTATATGACTCAGATTTTAGAATTAATCCAAACTGAACCTGTCGGCGTAGTGGAAGAAACCCTTGATTTCCTGCTGTACGAATGCAGTATAGAGGACGCTCCGACAGCAGAGGAAGTTGAACAATGGCGCGACATACTAAACAAACGCGGCAATAAATTCATCCGCCTTGCGGCTATCTGCCAAACTTGGTTGGATGAGGAACAAAAATGAAATTTTACATCAATAAATTCAGCCTGTTGGCTATCGTTTGGTTTATTGCCGGCATCTATTCTTTAATTTTCAAAGAGGCAGGCAATACGCCGCCGCCGTTCCCCCATTTTGATAAAGTGGCTCACTTTGCTTTGTTTTTTGCCCAAATTTGGTTATTGGCAAAATCTTATATCCACGAAAAAGCAAAAATTCCATATCTCGGCTTGTTGATATTCGCACTTTTATTTGCTGTTGGAAGCGAATGGGCTCAAGCCACTTTCACAACAACTCGCGAAGGCTCTATTGGTGACGGCATTGCAGATATGTTGGGTACGAGCGTTGCGCTATGGGTTGCGTCAAAAATTAGTGGATCCAAAAATCTATCTTCTTCCCAACCCCATTAACTCCCCTCCCCTATTTACTCTACAAAGCTTTTTGAAAACAGGGTGTAATCATATTTGCTGAGTACACCCTGTTTTCAGGTGGATCATCTATTTCATTTATTAATAAACAAAACAACTTTTAAATATAATGATATTTATTCGCATATAAGTGATGATATTTGTGAAATCAGTATTTCAGACGACCTATCAATCGTTTCCAATATTATTTTTTAAAATTATACTTGACCGCCTACATGCAATTACTTAAAGTAGCCGTCTATTTATACAAAGAAAAACGGGTACTCCCGTTAACGAAAAAATGAGCGCAATCACCCCACCCAAAATCACTACATTCGACAGTAAGCCGACGGATGTCTATTTCTTCGGCACCTGCGTCCTCGATCTTTTCATGCCCGAAGCAGGCATGGATGCTATTACTTTAATCGAGCAGCAAGGCATTCGGGTTCATTTCCCGATGGCGCAAAGCTGCTGCGGTCAACCCGCCTACTCTTCCGGTCATCCGACCGAGGCGTTTGATGTCGCCAAAGCGCAACTCGACCTTTTCCCTGAAAACTGGCCGATCGTCGTACCGTCCGGCTCGTGCGGTGGCATGATGAAACATCACTGGCCTACCCTGTTTAAAAATACAGAATACGAATCCAAAGTGGTTGATTGTGCCAGCCGCATCATTGAGTTCACCCATTTTCTGCTTGCCATTGGTTACAAACCTGAAGACAAGGGCGAGCCGGTCAAAGTTGCCGTTCATACTTCCTGCGCCGCCCGCCGCGAAATGAACGTCCATATTTCAGGTTGGCAGTTGATTGACGGCATGGAAAACGTTGAACGTATCGTTCACGACCACGAAAGCGAATGCTGCGGCTTCGGCGGTACATTCTCGGTCAAACAGGCGGATATTTCCGGTGCGATGGTAACCGACAAAGTTGCCGCGTTGAAAGAAACCGGTGCGACCGAAATCATCAGTGCAGACTGTGGTTGCATGATGAATATCGGCGGCAAAATCGCTAAGGACGAGCCGAACATGCCGCGTCCGAAACACATCGCATCCTTCTTGTTGGAACGTACCGGAGGCAAAGCATGAGCGCGCGCGAAAATATTTTGGCAAAACTGAAAAAAGCCGACGCATTGCCGATGGAAGAGCCTGCGGTTTTTGATTATTACCGTGAAATGGGTGTTTCTTGGGGAAGCGAAGTTGAACGTCTGAAACATTGGGCTGCCGCTATGCGTGCGGTCAAAACCGAAATTTATTGGGTGACCAAAACCAGCTGGCCGCAAGTATTCCGTCAAGCTGCTGAAGGCAAAGGTTTGAAGAACATCCTGCTGCCGTTGGCGACCGAACACGGACAAATCGCCCGTGCCGCGCTGGTGGACAGCAATATCGAACCGATTGCTTTTGAGCGCGAAATCGATACTTGGAAAACCAAGTTCTTCGCAAACATTGATGCAGGTTTTAGCGGCTCGCAATGCGGCATCGCCCGTACCGGTACGCTGATGCTGTTTTCCAGCCCCGAAGAACCGCGTACTTTAAGCCTCGTTCCGCCCGTGCATTTCTGCCTGTTTGATACGGCAAAAATGTATAACGAATTTCACAACGCCGTCGAAGGCGAAAAACTGGTGGAAAACGGTATGCCGACCAATGTTTTCCTGATTTCCGGCCCGTCCAAAACCGCAGACATCCAACTGACGCTTGCTTACGGCGCGCACGGTCCGCGTGATTTGGTTATCCTCGCCATCCTGCCTGACCACATTTCCCCTGCCGATTTGGAGGAAAACGCATGACTACGCAAACCATCAAGTTCCACATGAAGCCGGAAACTTTCAAACAAAACGCCGCAATTTCCCTTCAAGATAAGCCTTTGCGTAAAAGCCTGCGTACCGCGATGGATATGCTGATGACCAAACGCAAAGCCGTTTTGACCGACGAAGAAGAGCTGCAAAGCCTGCGTGATTTGTGCGAACACGTTCGTCAACGCTCATTGTCTAAATTGCCCGCCTTGCTGGAGCAGTTGGAAGAAAATCTGACTAAGTTGGGCGTGAAAGTACACTGGGCGGAAACTCCAGCCGAAGCCTGCCAAATCATCCACGACATCATTACTGCCAAAAACGGTAAGCTGATGGTCAAAGGCAAATCGATGGTTAGCGAAGAAATCGAGCTGAACCATTATCTTGAAGCAAAAGGCATTAAAGCGGTGGAAAGCGACTTGGGCGAATTTATCGTCCAAATGGCTGGCGAAAAACCGACCCATATCGTGATGCCTGCTATTCACAAAACCAAAGAACAGGTTAGCGAACTTTTCCACCAAAATCTTGGAACTCCGCTGACAGACGATGTAGACCAACTGACCGGCTTCGCCCGCAAAGCCCTGCGCGATATTTACAGCACTGCCGATGTCGGTTTGAGCGGCGTAAACTTTGCTGTGGCTGAAACAGGTACGCTGTGTCTGGTGGAAAACGAAGGCAACGGTCGCTTGAGTACTACCGTACCGCCCGTGCATATCGCCATTACCGGTATTGAAAAAGTTGTAGCCAAGCTGTCGGACGTTCCGCCTTTGTACAGCCTGCTGCCGCGTTCCGCCATTGGTCAGAACATCACCACCTATTTCAACATGATTACCGGTCCACGCCGTAGTGAAGAATTAGATGGTCCGCAGGAAATGCACTTGGTTCTGCTCGACAACGGCCGCAGCCAAGCCTATGCCGAAGACCAAATGCGCCGTACCTTGCAATGTATCCGTTGTGGCGCGTGTATGAACCATTGTCCGGTTTATACCCGTATCGGTGGCGCGGCATACGGCACAACCTATCCCGGCCCTATCGGCGAGATTATTTCTCCGCACTTGTTGGGCTTGGACGCTACTCGTGACTTGCCAACCGCCTGTACCATGTGCGGCGCGTGTGTGGAAGTTTGTCCGGTACGCATTCCGATTACCGAACAAATGCAGCGCCTGCGTGTCGAAGCGCAACGTTCGCCGACTGAAGTTGTACCGCATCCTATCCGCGGACAAGGCGCATCGCATACCTTCGGCGAACAAATGGCATGGCGCACGTTTAACGGCATTTTCAGCGGCAGCAAAACTTACCGCGCCTTCGGTTGGGCAGCCACTAAATTCCGCGCATTGACACCGAGCAAGCAACTGGGCTGGACGGACAACCGTGTCCCGATGAAACCTGCCAAGAAAACGCTGCATGAAATGATGGCGGAAAAGATGCGCCAAAAAAGAAAAAGCGTAAAGCTGAATCTGACAAGGAGCACGACACATAGTTGAGCTCGTCTGAAAATAGCAAACTGCACTTTGTTAGCTGGATTTTATTCCAGCCAGCCAAAGTGCAGTTTTTTATGACTTAAATTTGGCGGATAACATTGCATCAGTACAGCTATCGGTACTGTATACGGTTTTGTTCCATCTGATTTGAAGTCGAGCCACGATAAAACGCATCTGAGCAATACAGAAAGCGTTCTTAAAATCTCATATAGTGGATTAAATTTAAATCAGGACAAGGCGACGAAGCCGCAGACAGTACAGATAGTACGGCAAGGCGAGGCAACGCCGTACTGGTTTAAAGTTAATCCACTATAAAAAAGGTCTCTGAAAACCGTATTTAAAGCATTAGCTTCGTAAATACAGTTTTCAGACGACCTTGATCTATCGAAAAATATAAGAAAGAACGGATTAATAATCTACTTTGATTTTAGGCGTTTCGTTTTCCT
>CAKMQH010000107.1 GCA_927911515.1 uncultured Neisseria sp. | reverse complement strand
AAGCGTCGAGTTCGCCTGCCATCAATACGCCGGCGCAGGCAACGGGCGCGGCTTGGGCGACGGCTTCGGTCGAGGCTTGGGCGCGGTGGGCGGTGCCGAACGCGTCATTGACGAACACGTCGCACAAGGCGGCATAGGCTTTGCCCAGTTCCAAATCGTTTTTCTTCTCGCCTTTGTTGATGCGCACGTTTTGCAGCATGACGACATCGCCCGCGTTCAGGGCGGGTTTGTTTTCACGCCAGTCGTTCAATACTTTCACGTCTTTGCCCAACAAGCCGCCCAAGTGCGCGGCAACGGGGGCGACATCGTCTTCGGGGTGGAACTCGCCTTCGGTCGGACGGCCCAAATGGGTCATCACGATAACGGACGCGCCGTTGTCCAAGCAGTATTTGATGGACGCGAGCGAGGCGCGGATACGGGTGTCGTCGCTGATTTTGCCGTCTTTGAACGGCACGTTCATATCGGCGCGGATGAGGACGGTTTTGCCCTGCACGTTTTGTTCGGTCAGTTTCAGAAATGCCATGATGTATCCTTTGTGAAAGTTGGAAACGGAAATGGGAATGTTCTCAATTATCCGCGAACGGGGCGTATCGGTAAAGGCGGGATTTGCCTGCTCTTGATTTGCGTCAGCGGCAGCGTCGATATAAGGTCGTCTGAAAACGTGGTTTGCATGCAGTAAAACCCAAATCCTTCCTTTCAGACGACCTCCCGCCGAATCTTTGCTAAACTACGCGAAAATACGTTCACATCCTCAAAACTATGCTCACTTACACTCCGCCCGATCCGCGCCAACCTGCCAAAACCCATGAAAAGCCTTGGCTCTTGCTGCTGATGGCATTTGCCTGGCTGTGGCCGGGGGTGTTTTCGCACGACTTGTGGAACCCCGCCGAACCCGCCGTCTTTACCGCCGTCGAAGCCTTAGATGCAGGCGCAACGCCGTTGGTCGCCCATGTGTTGGGACAGCCGGATTTTCAGATTCCGCCCGTCTATTTGTGGGTGGCGGCGGCGTTCAAACACCTCTTGTCGCCTTGGGCGGCGGACGCTTATGATGCCGCGCGTTTTGCGGGCGTTTTCTTCACGATTATAGGGCTGACCGCCTGCGGCTTTGCCGGATTCAACTTTTTGGGCAGGCACCACGGGCGCAGCGTCGTCCTCATCCTGATCGGCAGCATCGGACTGCTCTCGGTCGCGCACTTCCTCAACCCCGCTTCCGTCGCCTTTGCCGCATCGGGCATGATATTGTGCGGCTTTTCATTGGCGCAACGCCGCGTCATTACCGCCTCGCTGCTGCTGGGCGGCGGCTGGGCGTTACTGTCGCTTTCATCGGGCTATCTGATGACCGCCGCGCTGATGTTTTTAGCCCCTGCCCTGCTGCTCGATGCGCAATGGCGCGTCAAACGCTATTACCTGACGCTGGTCGGCGCGTTTGCCATCGGACTGCCGCTGCTGACGGTTTATCCGCTCATCTTCTCCAGAATGCAGCCCGAACTCTTTTCCTTCTGGCTGCACCACAACTCGCTCGGCGCATTCGGCGGCTTGGGTGATTTTCAGACGACCTTCAGCCTGTTCTATTACCTGAAAAACCTGCTCTGGTTCACGCTGCCCGCGTGGCCGCTCGCTGCATGGACGTTGAGCCGCCCGCGCATCCGCGGAAAAAACTGGAGCGTATTGTGCATTTCATGGTTCCTCATCGTTCTCAGCATTCTTACCGTCAGCCCGCAACGCCTGCAAGACAACCTCGTCTGGCTGCTGCCCCCGCTCGCCCTACTCGGCGCGGCGCAACTGGACGGATTGCGGCGCGGCGCGACGGCGTTTATCAACTGGTTCGGCGTTATGGCATTCGGTCTTTTCGCCATCTTCCTGTGGACGGGCTTCTTCGCCATGAACTACGGCTGGCCTGCCAAACTCGCCGAACGCGCCGCCTATTTCAGCCCGTATTACACGCCTGACATCGACCCGATACCGATGGCGGTCGCCCTGCTGTTCACCCCGCTGTGGCTGTGGGCGATTACCCGCAAAAACATCCACGGCAGACAAGCCGTCACCAACTGGGCGGCAGGCGTTACGCTGGCGTGGGCATTGCTGATGACCCTGTTCCTGCCGTGGCTTGACGCCGCCAAAAGCCATGCGCCCGTCGTCCTCCAAATGGAAGCCTCCCTCTCCCCCGAACTGAAACAACGACTTTCAGACGACCTCGAATGTATCAGCATCGCCGCCGAAGACCGCCGCGCCCGTATCGCCTGGGCGCAATACAGCGACTTGAAACCCCACATCGACGACGCTGCCTGCCGCTACCGTCTGGTGACAGCAACCTAAAAACACCGACGCACCGCAAGGCTGGACGAAAATCTGGCAGGGCGCGCGCCCGAGAAACAAAGTGGAAGGCTTCGCTTTACTGGAGAAAGCGGAATAACTCTGCCATACACATAAATGACAAACGTCGTCTGAAAATCAGTTTCAGATGACGTTTTTTTATGAAGGTTTGAATATTCAAACATCGTTTGCAAAAAAATGCGTCCGTCTGACAAGCGTTTGATATAGTGGATTAACAAAAATCAGGACAAGGCGACGAAGCCGCAGACAGTACAGATAGTACGGAACCGATTCACTTGGTGCTTCAGCACCTTAGAGAATCGTTCTCTTTGAGCTAAGGCGAGGCAACGCCGTACTGGTTTA
>CAKMQH010000106.1 GCA_927911515.1 uncultured Neisseria sp. | reverse complement strand
TTTCAGACGACCTTTGTGATTTTTATTGATTCATCGCATCGCTGGCGGACGGTTTTACGGCAAACCGCCTGTTTTCGTTTATCGGATGCGGGTGTAATGGACGAATGCGTAGCCTGTGCCGTTGGCAGAGGTGTGGGTTTCGCGGGCTGCTTCGCGCCATTCTGACGGCGAAAATTCGGGGAAAAACGCATCGCCTTCAACGCTCAATGCCACTTCGGTAATCCGTAAATCGCTGGCGAGCGGCAGGGCTTGGGCATAGATTTGTGCGCCACCCATGATGATGATTTCTTCCGCAGCCGCACATAATGCCAACGCTTCTTCAAGGCTGCCGACGGTTTCCGCGCCTTCCGCTGTATAACCTGCCTGACGGCTGATGACGATATTGCGGCGACCGGGCAGCGGCTTGCGGGGCAGGGATTCCCAAGTTTTCCGCCCCATCACGACGGGTTTGTTGAGGGTATAGGCTTTGAAAAATGCGAAGTCTTCGGGCAAGTGCCAAGGCATGGTGTTGTTGATGCCTATGCAACGGTCGGGCGCACAGGCGGCAATAAGGGTGATTTTCTGCATGGGATGGTCTTTTGATTGATAAGTAGATGTATTGTAAACGATATGTAAACGCCGGTGTTCAAAACGAGGCGTAAAAACCATATGGCAATGAATGATGACTATTATTTTAGAATATAGTGTTTAGTTTCAAAATTATGCTCAGAACTATTAATATATGGACAAAAATTTACATACCGTTTATCATTTAAATAGACCGCTTAGATGGTCATTTATTTGTTTTGGATTTTGCATTGTTTGATGCACAAGGGAGCAGTGTATGACAGGCTCTTATGCCTTATATCGTTGCGCGGTATTGTCCACGTCGAGTGGCTCTTTGTCGGGCATACTCGATCGGGACAGCCCGATTCAGATTCTGCATCTGAATGTATTTATGGAACAACAAGAGTTCGCTGACGGACTGGAAATCAGCAATGAAGAATATTGCAATTGGCGCCGCGAGCATTTGGACAGCGATGTTTCTACAACACCGCCGTCGTCTGAAGATTTATTGAGGACTTTTCAATATTTGGTCGGTCAAGGTTATCACGAAGCCATCGTGACGACGTTGAGCCACAAATTAAGTGATTCTGCCGATATGGTGCGTCAAGTTGCCGAGCAGGTTCCGCAGTTGAAAGTCCATGTCGTCGATACAGGGACATGCTGCATGCCCGAAGGCTTTTTTGCTTTGGAAGCAGACCGTCTGTTGCGCGAAGGACAAAATCCAACTGAAATCGTTGCCTACTTGGAAAAATTAAAAGAACGTTGCAACATCATTTTCGGACTGTCCACAATCAAATCCCTGGTCGGCAGCGGCACGATGGCAAGATTGGGCGCTTCGTTGTGCGACTGGTTGGGGCTGCGCGCCGTATTGCGTTTTTCGCAGGATCAGTTGTGTCGGGTCGAATCCACCCCCGATGACGAAAAAATGTTTGATGCGATCATCGACCAAGTGTTGAAACTGATGCAAGGCAAAACAAGGGAACAATTTATCCTCGGCGGTCTTTATACGGGCGAACGCGACCGGTATCAAATATTTGCAGAACGCTTCTTCAAGCGGACCGGTATCCGTTTGGATGACGGCGTTCCCGTATCGCCGGTAGTGGCGGTACACGTCGGCATCTGCGGCGTCGGCGTCGGCATGGTCGAAAAGTTTGAAGCGGCAGCATAAGGAGCAACACTGAATCTGCCCGCATTCCTGATTATTATTAAGCGGCAATTCAACGCCGTGTAAATTAAAAAGGTCTCTGAAAACCTGACTCAGGTTTCAGACGACCTTTTTCTTGTCTGGGATAACGGCTTATTGCTGCTTCGCCGCCCATTCCGCAGGCGTAGCGGCAACGGAAATCGACAGCGCGTGCAATTCGTTGCTGGCCAATTGCGCCTTCAGACCGTCTTTGATCAGGCGATGGCGGGCGAGGCGGGCTTTGCCTTCAAACTCGGAAGAGACGATGACGGCGAAGAAGTGATGCCCGTCGCCTTCGACTTCGACGTGTTCGCAAGCGGCAACGCCTTCAATCAGCGATTTGACTTGTTCTGGGGTAAGCATTTGTATTCCTTGTTTCAAAAACATTGCGGCATTATACAGAATAATGCCGTCAAACATTGCCAACTTGCTGAGGATGTATCTGAAACATTATTCATTAATATTAAATCAACATGAGATTTGCAGAGGTCGTCTGAAACATTTTCAGAGACCCCTTTGCTTATTTTTGGATGTCGGATACTTAAAAATATCATTTTTTTAGTACGTATGAATCCAGGTAAAAGGGTTTTGGCATATAAATTGCTTTCAAATAAAAAGATAAAGTTTCACTTTAATTGCAAAGTAAGGTTAAGAAAATAGAAGTTATTAAAGATAAGCGGATATATAAATAGCTAAAAGGTACTGAAATCAGGTTTGAGAGATTGTTATCTGAGGTATAGATAAATTCTGAAATTTGTTTGAAAGTGACAATATGCGTCATATCCGTTGAATAATTTTTGCAATCGAAATATTGGCATCGAATAAGATGCTTTCATTTTTAGTTGTTGGATCGGATGTTTGGAAAGCAGGTTATTCCGACAATCCAATAACATATTAAATTCATTTGTTTAACATTTTAAGTCAGAGAGTAAGCATGAATAAAATCTATCGTGTCGTATGGAACGAAACCACACAGACGTGGAATGCGGTGGCGGAATTCGCCAAAGCGCATGGGAAAACGGCTTCATCAGGCATAGGCGGCATCGTCGCCTCCGTAGGCGTGCGCTTCGCGTTTACCGCCATCATGTCCGGCCTGCTGCTCGCCAGCGGTCAAGTCATGGCTGCAGAAAATAGCGGCAAAACCCTAGCCAATGGCAAAGCTGTTGCCGAGGCTACCGAGGGTACTGAATACAATACCTGCTATTTCGATACCACCAGCTACAACGTGGTCTGTGGTGACGATAGTACAAAAGCCTTGGATGTCATACCGGGAGACACGCCCAAACAAGGCAAGTCCGTCGTGATGGGACAAGGGGCATCTTCCAAAGGAGAAACCAATGTCGTTATCGGTGCCAATTCTTCCACTGCAGGTCCGAGTGATGAACCGTCCCGTGCAACCGGTGCGATTGCCATCGGTGCGGCGGCAAGTGCCAACCATAACCAATCTATCGCTATGGGTCAGGCGGCATCGGCAAAAGGTGAGGCTGATGTCAGTATCGGAAAATTGGCAGGAGATACTGTTTCTTCCAGTGGACGCAATATTTCCATTGGCGAGAGCGCACTGAAAGGCGGTTCGGGAGTCAATAATGTCATCGCCATCGGTTCGTCGGCGGGCGTTGATTCCAACAGCAGTCATTCGGTTTATATCGGAACCGGTGCGACCGGTAAGGAACATAAAAACGTTTCCATCGGATATTTGGCGAACACCAAAAGCGGCAGTATTGCAGTTGGTGACAACTCAAATGCGCAGGGCAGTTCGTCCGTTGCCATCGGTACCAAATCCGTTGTAACCGATGTAGCATCTAATGGCGTTGCCATTGGTTTCAATTCCACTACTTCGGGATTGAGTGCTGTCGCTATCGGTGGTTCAAGTTCTACTGGTAAAGGTGCCAATGCATCGGGACCTGCCAGCCTGGCAATAATGGGTACTGCCGTCGCTTCTGCACAGCGTGCCATCTCCATAGGCGAATTTACGGTCGGTTCAGGAGCTTATGGTATTGCCATCGGCGGTAAAGCAAATGCGCAGGGCACGTCCTCCATCGCGATTGGCGGCGGTCAGACTGCGGATAAAGCGGCGGCTGCGGTCGGTCATTTCTCAACAGCCATCGGCTATGGAGCCAAAACAGGCAATTCGGATGCCATCGCCATCGGTTCGGCCGCAAATGCCGTCATGAAAGACACTACTGCCGTCGGTAAAAACAGCACGGCAAACGGCCTGCGCGCCACAGCCTTAGGCGTGGACAGCAATGCAGGTGCTGAAAACGCCTTGGCTGCCGGTCCGCAAACCATTGCTTCTGCCAAAGGCGCGATTGCCGTCGGTTTTGCCACTCAGGCAACCGGTATGAGCAGCGTTGCAGTCGGTAAAGAAGCGACTGCCACTGCAGAAACTTCTACTTCGCTCGGTCAAAACAGCAAAGCCACCGCCAACAACGCCGTCGCCATCGGTAACAAAGCCGTAGCGGCAGGTACAGGCAATATCGTGGTGGGTACGAACGCGGGCGTATACGACGATGCCGTTTCCGCAGGACGCAAGGTCGGTGCGGACACGGTCTATATCGGCGCAGACAGCGGCCGTAATGCTTACACCAACGAACGCCAAATTTCCATCGGTAAAGGCACGGGCAACAACGCCACCGGCGTAGACAACATCGCCCTTGGTCTGAGTTCCGGCGCATTTGTGTCCGGTGCGAACAACGTTGCCATCGGCAAAGAAGCAGGTATGGGAACGGATGCCCAAAAACTGGCCGTTACCTCCACCGTCGCTATCGGTGAAGCCGCAAAAGGCAGTTTCAATAATACCGTTGCCGTCGGTAAAACCGCATTGGCGGAAAAAGAATCGGCAGTTGCCGTCGGTATGCTTTCCAAAGCCAGCGGCGACAATTCCGTGGCCATCGGTAAGACCGCCAATGCCAGCGCACACGAAACTGTTGCCATCGGTCATGAGACCGTTGCCGGAGCCGTTTCTTCCGTCGCTGTCGGTCAGCGTGCCAACGCATCGGGCAGTGAGGCGGTTGCATTGGGTATCGATTCCAATGCCTCAGGCCGTTTTGCCGTAGCCATCGGTAATATGGCGAAGGTAACCGACAGCAAACTCAACGGCGTCGCCATCGGCAGCAACGCTGTCGCTTCAGACGACTATGCAATGGCGATGGGCCTAGATACCCAAGCGACAGGCAACAGCTCAATCGCCTTCGGTAATACTGCCAAAGCACTCGGCAAAGAAGCTATTGCTTTCGGTCATTTGGCAACTGCTGCAAAAAACAATACCCTCGCACTTGGTGTTTCTGCTAATTCCTCCGAAGTCGGCGCAGTAACTTTGGGTGCATACACCAAAGCTGATGCTGTTACGGGAACTGCATTGGGTTATTCTGCTCATGCCGTCAATGAAAACGATGTCGCTTTGGGCGGCAACAGTTTGACTGAAGCGCACCACAACGGTGACTACACGCTGAATGGCAACTATACCGCTGCCGGAACAAGCTCTTATGGTACGGTTTCCGTCGGTAGCATCAATACCGCTGAAGCAGGTAAGTCTAGCAATGCCTTCACCCGTCAAATTCAAAACGTCTCTGCGGGTGTTATCAGCGCAACCAGCACCGATGCCATCAACGGCAGCCAGCTTTACGCGACCAATTCTTACCTGCTCAACTTGGGTAACAACGTCAAAGACGCCTTGGGTGGCAGTACCCAAATCGACAATGCAGGCAATCTGACCCTGAACAACTTGGGCAGTACAGGCAAAGCCAATGTTCACGACGCTTTGGAAGCGATGAACAATAAAATCGACCAATTGGGTGGCGGCAACTCCAGCCATTTTTACAGCGTTCAGACGACCTCTGATACCCGAGGCAACTACAATAATAACGGCGCAACCGGACTGGATGCTCTGGCAGCAGGTGCAGACGCGCAGGCAGCGGGCGAATTTGCCGTAGCCGTCGGTACAGGCGCGCAGGCGGTGATTTCCAACTCTATCGCCATCGGTAAAAACGCCACTGTCAACGAAGATACCGCCTCTGTTGCCGCTGTCAACGGTTTGACTAAAGGCGAAGGCTCCGTCGCTATTGGTGCGAACACCAAAGCCAGCGGCACTAATGCTACCGCCGTCGGTCAGTCGTCCAATGCTTACGGTCAAAACTCTTTTGCAGGCGGTCAGTCTTCCAAAGCGTTGGGTAAATCCAGCGTAGCGGTTGGTGACGGTGCGCAGGCTACTCACGACTCCACTACTGCAATCGGCGCATACAGCCAGTCCACAGAGGCGGGTGCCACCGCGTTGGGCTTCAATACCCGCGCAACTGCTTTCGGTACCGTCGCGGCAGGTCGGAACAGCAAAGCCGTTGCCAACAATGCCTTAGCATTGGGTAACGAAGCAGACGCGCAAAAAGACGACACCATCGCCATCGGCTACAACGCCCAAGCCACGCAAAACCGTGCCGTAGCCTTCGGTAAAAACGCCAAAGCCACCGCAGGCGATACCTTTGCCTTGGGCGATTCGGCAAAAGCCTCTGTCGGCAATGCCATTGCCTTCGGTAAAAACGCCAATGCCGCTCATGCAGGTTCTATCGCATTGGGTGCCAATTCTGCGACTGAAGCAGCCGTTCAGACGACCTCTGCTACCGTTGGCGGTCTGACTTTCGGTAACTTCGCAGGTACTGCACCTGAGTCCACACTCAGCATCGGCACAGCAGGCAAAGAACGTACGATTACCAACGTCGCCGCAGGCCGCATCAGCAACAACAGCACCGACGCAGTAAACGGCAGCCAGCTTTATGCGACTCAAAACGTCATGAACAACATCGGTACGACCGCAGTCGGCGTATTGGGTGGAAACGCAGCCATTGCGAATGACGGCACTATTACGATGACCAACATCGGCGGTACGGGTGAGAGCACTATTCATGATGCCATTGCTTCTATCCACAACGCTTCCTACAAATCGTTCAAGCTGAATACGGCTAAAACCAACAATACCAATGGTGTTGCTGAAAACTATTCTTTGGAAGAAATTACCAATGGTGCGACCATTACGCTGGAAGCAGGTCAAAATATTCGTTTGAGCCAAAATAAAGGTGCAGTCAGCATCAATACCGTTGATGCTCCGACTTTTGCCGGCAAGATTACTGCAAATGGCGGCTTGGATATGGCAAACAACAAGATTATCAATGTTGCCAAAGGTAGTGATCCGTCTGATGCAGTGAATTTTGAGCAGTTATCAGATGCAATTAAAAACGTCAGTGTAACTACATTGACTACGGTTAGTAATTCAACACCGTTCTCTTATGTTGGTTCCAACGGCAAAATGTTGAGACGCGAAGTAACCGTTGATCCGCTGACGCAAACACGCACCGTTAAGTTTGTCGATGTAGAGGACAACTCTGTCTATACAGGCAATGACGTAACCATTGCTGCATTGAATCCGACCGATCCTCAAACTTCGACTCCGACTACTATCGGTAACGTTAAAGATGGTCAGAAGCAAAACGATGCGGTAAACGTATCGCAACTGGATAAAGTTGCCAAAGCACTTGGCACACAGGTTAATCCTGCTGATGGCACTATTACTGCACCGGATTACACAGTTATTTCCGGTAATCCGGATAGTAGCAGCGTAGCGACTTACCATACTGTCGGAGAAGCATTAGGTGCGTTAAGCGATGCAGTCCGCACACCGTTGACGTTTGCCGCTGATGCCGGTACTCCCTCAACTCGACGTTTGGGTAGCACTGTTACCGTTAAAGGCGGCGAGGCAGATGAAGCTAAACTGTCTGCTAACAACATCGGCGTGGTTTCAGACGACACTACCGGCACACTCAACGTCAAACTGGCGAAAGAGTTGAAAGGTCTGACCTCGTCTGAATTCATCGACGCAGCAGGTGGCAAAACCACCGTTTCTGCAGACGGCGTGACCGTCGGTACAGCGGCAAACCCTGTCAAACTGACGACCGAAGGTCTGTCTAACGGCGGTAAGAAAGCAACCGACATCGCTGCCGGTGTGAACAATACCGACGCCGTCAACGTCAGCCAGCTCACTCCGTTGGCAACCGCATTGGGTGCAACCGTCAATCCGACTACCGGCGCGGTTGAAGTACCGAATCTGGTCGTAACCAAAACCGACGGTACGCAGGCTGCACCTGTCAACACCGTACAAGGCGCGTTGGACAACATCGGTACCGAGCTGCAAAAAGGTCTGACCTTTGGCGGCGACAACGCAGACAAGAATTTCGAGCGCAAACTCGGCAACCAAGTCTTGGTTAAAGGCGGTGCAGACGCAGCGAAACTGTCTGACAACAACATCGGCGTGGTTTCAGACGACGCCAACGGTACGCTCAACGTCAAACTTGCCAAAGAGTTGCAAGGTTTGAACAGCGCCCAATTTGAAACCGACGGCAACGTGACCACCATCAACGGCGGCAATGTTTCCTTGGCTGACAAAGACGGCAATATTGCCGAAACCACAGCAAACGGCATCACCCTGACTCCGGTGCCAAGCAGCGGCAAAGAAGCCGTCAGCCTGACCAAAGACGGTCTGAACAACGGCGGCAACAAGATTACTAAGGTTGCCGAAGGCATGCTTGCTGCTGACAGCACCGATGCTGTTAACGGAGCGCAACTGTATAAAGTTGATCAGAAAGCCAACACCAATGCCGAAAATATCGCCAAAGGCATCAATATCGGCGGTACGAGCGGCAGCAACAAATACGCATTGGGCGACACTGTCAACATTAAAGGCGACAGCAACATTGTCAGCGAAACCGTTGAAGGTGGCGTACAACTGAAACTTGCCGATACCGTCAAAATCGGACAAGACAGTGGCAAACCCGTCAGCATTAACGGCGTAAACGGCACAGTCAGCGGTCTGAGCAACAAAGCCTTGGGCGGTGCGGACTTCGCTACCAAAGGTCAAGCTGCGACTGAAGAGCAGTTGAACGAAACTCAAGCCAACCTGGCGAAAATCCTCGGCGGTAACGCGGCCAACAACAATGGCAACGTCACCTTCACCGACATCGGCGGTACAGGCAAAGCCAATGTTCACGACGCGATTGCCGCGGTGAAAGAAACTGCTGAAAAAGGTTGGAACCTGAACGCCAAACGACGAAACCTCGTCTGAAAAAAAATTGCCGCAGGCGACACCGTAACCTTCAAAGAAGGCAAAAACATCAAAGTCAGCCGCGACGGTAAGAACATCACCGTAGCGACTTCAGACGACGTATCCTTCAACAAAGTCACTGTCGGCGACAGCGTCCTGACCGACAACGGACTGACTGTGGGCAATGGCACGGCAGGCAGCCCTGTCAGCCTCACCAAAGACGGTCTGAACAATGGCGGCAATAAAATCTCCAACGTCGCCGCAGGCAAGGCAGATACCGACGCCGTCAACGTTGCCCAGTTGAAAGCCAATTCGGGTCGTGTGGAAAGCGGCAACGACAACATCGTCGTTGAAACCGACAAAACAGGCGCCTCTAACGTTTACAAAGTTTCTACCGCGAAAAACCTGAAGGCTGACAGCCTGACTGCGGGCGAGACTGTTGTGAACAACAGCGGCGTAACCGTCGGCGACAAAGTAGCTCTGAGCAAAGACGGTCTGAAAGCAGGCGATGTGAACATTACTGCCGACGGCATTGACGCCGGCAACAAAGCCATCAGCAACGTTGCCAAAGGCGTAAAAGCCACCGACGCCGTCAACGTCGCCCAGTTGAACGAACAACTCGCCGCAACTGAAAAAACCACCACCGTCGTCGCCGGTAAGAACGTGACCGTCAGCGAAAAAGTGGACGGCAACAACACCGAGTACACCGTTAACGCCGACAAGACTACCCTCAGCCAAGCGGCTAACGGTGCGGTTAAAGTCAGCGAAGGTGCGAAAGACGCCGACGGTGTTACCGATACGCCCTCGACCTGACCGACGAAGCCAAAGCCGACATCGCCAAAGGCGTAGCGGCGAAAGACGCGGTAGACAACAAAGGTCTGACCTTTGCCGCCGACAACGGCACGACCGG
>CAKMQH010000105.1 GCA_927911515.1 uncultured Neisseria sp. | reverse complement strand
ATGCGCAAACTGCTGACGATATTGAATGCCCAGATGCGTGATTATTTTGCCGAAAACGGTATCCGAACGGCTTGATTTGAAGTTTTGGTATTTTTGCCCGACGGGGTGAAAATACAGTTGCTACCCATGTAGACTACGGCTTACCAAGCTGCGGAGTTTCAGACGGCCTTTGTGATAAAAAGGCAGCCTGAAAACAGGGAAACAAGGATTTCAGGCTGCTTTGGGTTGAGTTTAGCCACCCAACGCACGCTTGTTGCCACAGATATTTATAAATCAACAACAGGTTGGTAACCAAATTCTTTGAACACGGCGCGGCGCAGGTTTTTTTGCGCGTCGTCGAAAAAGCCGCCCAGTTCTAAGCCGACAAAGGGGAGAAACGGAGTAATCAGCGGGTGGCTAATCATACTGTTGTCCAAGCCTTTTTGCGTACGCAGGCGCAGCAGGGCGAGGATTTCCCACGGCATCCATTGTTCCAACGTGTATTCGAATTCGGGGTAACCTTTTTCATCGTCGCGGCTTTGCCGGATATGGTAGTCGGCGAGGTCGTTGAAAATCTGCTTCACCTGTTCGGCGTCGCTGCTGTCAAAGCCTGCGTAGGCGGTTTGGTAGAGTTCGGAGAAGGCGAACAAATCTGCCTGCGTTTGGTCAATCGGCAGGGCAAGATGGTCTTGGGCGAGGCGGAACGACAGGGGGATGAGGGTGCGGGCGGCATCGGTTTCCTGCGGTCGGATGCATTCGTCTGGGTTGGCAATGATGGTTTGCAGGGCGGCGAAGCTGAGGCTCTGCTCGTCGCGGCTGAAAAAGAGGGAGGCGAGGAAGGCGAAGTAGCTATTGTTTACGCTGATATAGGGAATGCGCGGTCTGCCGGTGAGGTGGTGGCGTACATAGCCCATGGTAAGGAAATAGGCTTTTGCCATCATGGCGCGGAACAGGCTTTCGCTTGGAGCTTGCAGAAATTCGGCAAGCGGGATGCACAGTTCCATGCGCAGATCGTAGATGACTTGGGTGGCGGTGTAGCTGACTTCACAGTCCTTCTCCAAAAAGTCGTCATACCAGCGGTGGGTGAACGGGGTGGTGCCTTGGCGGATGTATTCGTCCAGATAGCCGCGTTCGCGTTGATAGTCTTCGCTGTCGTCACCGGTAGTAATGTTTTCAACCAGACGGTCAAGATTGTGCTTCATGGCGGCGGTGGGTTTTTTGCTCATTTTTTGCTCCTAAATTAATTACCATGGGCTAAATGTCATGCGGGTTGCTTGAAATTTATGATTCATATCAACAAAGACAGTTTCGGTTTTATCTATATTATTAAATATCTCTTGCGCCTTCTTCTTATTAAGAGGCGTCTTTTTGCCGTCTAAGCCTTTCATAAAATATCCGCCTTTTTTCTTATCCGTTACATCTTCCGTCAACACTTGCTCAGCAAAACATTTACCGCCTTTCTGCTGTCTTTCGCTTAGTTTAAATTTTCCACGTTTAGAACTTTTAACTTTAAATATGTCATATTTCCCATCCGGTCTCAATGCGACAATATCCAAGCCGTTTCCGGAGGCATTTTGAATAGAGAAGACTTTTTTGTATCCCGTACCTTCCAGATATTTCATTACCCTGCGCTCGCCGGCAGTACCCAAGCGCTGCGCGTAGGTTTTTCAATCCCAACGGGTCGAACCAAACCAAAGCGTTATCTGCAAATTGATAAAGATGCTCCCCACCCAACAACCCAATCGGATCCTGATTCACAAACCGCCCGACCTCAGGCTCGTAATAGCGCATCAGGTTGTAATGCAGCCCGGTTTCTTCATCATAATACTGGTTTTGCAGTCGGAACGGCTGATGCGCGTTCTTGTAAACCCCGCCCGTCCTTTTTCAGACGACCCAGGCGTGTATTCGCCGTACCATAAGAGGATTGCCGTGGATGTCGGTCATCTCGCGCGGGATGCCGATTTGGTCGGTGTGGAAATAGGCGAGGTATTGTTTGCCGTCTTTGGCATTGTCAAAGACTTGCGCCAGCGGTTCGTAGCTGTCCTAGTCGGTGTAGAGATGGGTGTGGCTGCCTTGGTAGGTATACTCCTGCGCCAGTCTCGTACCGTCCCAGACGAAATGGGTCCGCTTTGGTTCGGTGCTGGTCCAGGCCAGTTTGTCTTTGCGTTCTTTGGAGAGTCTTCGCCCGAACGGGTCGTAGGCGTATTCCCAGATTTCGGTGTTGCCGGCTTTCTTTTTAATCTCGGCGCGGACCAGTTGGTTTTCGGTGTCGTATTGGAAGTATTGGTTTTCGCCGTTAGGGAGCTGGCGGTAGATCAGGTTGCCCAGGGCGTCGTAGGTGTATTCGATGCCGTTGTATTCTTTGAGGCGGTTGCCGCTACTAATGTTGCTGCCCTTCCCTTCGGCCGCTTTGTCGGAAAGGATGTTGTGGGCGGGGTCGAAGGCGAAGGTTTCGCTGCGGCCAGTTTGGCTGTTTCGGGCTTCCTGAACCTGTCCGATTTTATCGTAAACGTAATTAAGGACGCCGCTTCTGTGATCGGCGCTTTGGATCAGGTTTCCGGCTTTGTCATAGGCGTAGCGGCGGTTGAACACGTTACAACGAAGGTCTCTGAATGTTGTGTTTCAGACGACCTTGATGCTGAGCAGTAATCGGATTATTAAAGAACCCAATATTTCAGACGATCTCAAAAAACGTATTGAGGTCTTCTAAAAAGCAGAAACTACGTGCGTGCATTCCACACACACCCCACTTCAGGATTAGGGGTTTTGCTTGCTGTGTCGGAATTAGAAGTTTTATACACGTTACGGTTTGTTGCTTGTTAAACCTAGTTTTCTAATAATTAAACATTCCTTTCTTTACCAATAGAAATTCTTCTAAAGAAGATGATATTTTTTCTAAGGAGTCTTCAATCATTACTCCCATGCCAATCAGCAAAATATTTTGCTACTTTATTGATCCAATCAGAAATTAGCAATTCCCCCCAACCATTATCTCCA
>CAKMQH010000104.1 GCA_927911515.1 uncultured Neisseria sp. | reverse complement strand
CCTAAAAATATATTTTTAATTTATTTCGATTATAATGATATCGTTTTACATCTGTATTCAGTAGAAAGTAATCTTTTTAACAAGTTGTATTTCCTATAACCCTCTGATTTTCATCGAAAGGAATCTTCATGAAAAGTTTTGGTAGCACTTTGTTTATCCTTGGTCTCTTGGCATTCGGTTTGAATTATATGAATGCTGTGCCGAAAGTTTTAGCATGGATTTATAACTGGGGAGAAGATACTGCAATGTGGATTAAAGCAGGTGTTACCGGTGGCGGCGCTTTGATTTGGCTGCTGGGTCATTTTGCCGAAAAAGGTGCGCAAGAAGAATTGGAAGACGACGAGTAAATTTGAGCGTCAACGCAGCGGTCGTTGTCGATATACAATGACGCAGCGCTTTGGAAACGAATGATAAAAGGTCGTCTGAAACGGGTTTTGGCTTAGTTTGCCAAGCTTGTTTCAGACGACCTTTTGGTTTGTTAGCGCACGCTGAATGCTGTGGTTTTATTTTTTCATCGCATCAGTCAAGGCTTTGACGTTGTAGCGGTACATACCGATGTAAGTATTGGCAGGTGCGCCGCCGAGTGCGTCGGAGTAGAGCTTGCCGCTGACGTTGACGCCGGTTTCTTTGGCGATGCGGTCAACCATGCGCGTGTCTTTGATGTTTTCAGTGAACACGGCTTTGATGCCTTCGCGTTTGATTTGGCGGATGATGGAAGCCACTTGTTTAGCGGATGGCTCGGCTTCGCTGCTCACGCCTTGCGGAGAGATGAACTCGATATTGTAGCGTTTGCCCATGTAGGAGAACGCGTCGTGTCCGGTCAAGACTTTGCGCTTGGCGGCAGGAACGGCGTTAAACGCAGCTTGAGCGTCGCTGTGCAGTTTTTTCAGCTGCACTTGGTAGTTGCCCAAGCGTTGTTGGTAGTAGGTTTTGCCTTCGGGGTCTGCCTGAATCAGAGCGTTGGCGACGTTTTGGGCGTAGGTCGTCATCAGGACGGGGTCGGTCCAGACGTGTGGGTCAAATTCACCGTGGTCGTGGTGGTGGCCTTCGTGACCGTGGTCATGATGATGGCCGCCTTCTTCGGCTTTAAGCGCCTGTATGCCTTTGGTCGCTTCGGCGAAAGGAACTTTGCTTTGTTTGACGGCGCGCTGAACATCAGCCGCTTCCAAGCCCAAGCCGTTGAGCAGGACTAATTTCGCGCCGCGGATTTTTTTGATGTCGCCGCTGGTCATGTGATAGGCGTGGCTGTCTTGGTTGGCGGCGACCAAATTTTGCACGGCAACACGGTCGCCGCCGATTTGTTTGGTAACGTCGCCCAAAATGCTGAAGCTGGTGACGACGTTCATCGGTGCTGCGTAAACTGCGCCGGACATTAATGCAGCGATGACGCCGAGTTTCCAATGTTTCATGTTTTTCTCTCTCCAGTTGATATAACGTAACATCTTTTTATTTTAAAACAGTAGGACGGAATCTTCAAGCCGCCCCCCAGTTGAGAACGCGCTTTGTACTTTGAAAACGGGGGGTTTGAGGAAGAGGGCAGGGTTTTATTAATGTGTTATGAAATCGGATATGGGATGGTATTCTTTGATTTTTAAAATAAAAGAGAGGGAATGACGAAGAATGTTTGTTGTGTGATGTAGCGGGTTGGGATTGGGGATTATCCTTGCTAAATAAATAAAATTAGAAAAGTGCGGTTTTTTCCTTTTTCGAGGAAATGAAAAACCAAGATTAAATGCTTAAATTTCAAACAAAATTGAAATATAAATTTTGTGATTTTATTAATGATGGAACAAAATAGGAATTTGAGATTTCAAGATAAAAATAAGCAGATGTAATTAAAAAGGTTTTGTTTGATAAAATGTTAATTACATCACACTACAAATTTGTTATAATAATGCCCGAATTAGTTTACAACCCCACCTTACATCCAAAAAGGAAGAAAACATGGGCATTAAAGTCGCCATTAACGGATATGGCCGCATCGGCCGCCAAGTATTACGCGCCATCTACGATTACAACCTGCAAGACCAACTTGAAGTTGTCGCCGTCAACGCCAGCGGCAGCCTCGAAACCAACGCCCATCTGACCAAATTCGATACCGTTCACGGCCGCTTTAATGCCGACATCTCCCACGATGCAACCCATCTCATCATCAACGGCCGCAAAATCCCGTTTTTCTCCACCCGCAATCCTGCCGAGTTGCCATGGAAGGATTTGGAAGTCGATTTAGTCATGGAATGTACAGGCGCGTTTACCAGCAAATCCAAAGCCAACGTGCACTTGGAAAGCGGCGCGAAAAAAAGTGCTGATTTCCGCACCGGGCGAGGCTGACGTTGACGCAACGGTCGTTTACGGAGTGAACGACGATGTGATTACCGATGACATGACCGTCGTCTCCAACGCTTCCTGCACCACCAACTGCCTCTCTCCCGTTGCCAAAGTCCTGAACGAAAACATCGGCATCGTCAAAGGCGTGATGACCACCATCCACGCTTTGACCAACGACCAAACCGTTACCGACGTGCGCCATAAAGACTTGCGCCGCGCCCGCAGCGGTGTGGAAAACATGATTCCGACCAAAACCGGCGCGGCAAAAGCCGTCGGTTTGGTATTGCCCGAGTTGAAAGGCAAGCTCGACGGTCTCGCCATCCGCGTGCCGACCATCAATGTTTCCGTCGTCGATTTGAGCTTCCAAGCCGCGCGCGATACCAGCGTCGAAGAAATCAATGCGTTGATGAAGGCCGCTGCGGAAGAAGGTCGTCTGAAAGGCGTGTTGCACTACAACACGCTGCCGCTGGTGTCTATGGACTTCAACCACACCACCCAAGCCAGTACCTTTGACGCAACGCTGACCAAAGTCATCGACGGCAACATGGTCAAAGTGTTCGCTTGGTACGACAACGAGTGGGGCTTCAGCTGCCAAATGCTGAACACCGCCCGCCGTATGTTCGGTTTGGAAGTGCGCCCGTTTGAATAAGACGGATTGCCAAAGATACTAAAAAGGCCGTCTGAAATATGAACTGGCCCCCAAATCTTGGACACTCATAAAAGCCTATTCAGGCGCTCTGTGCAAGCCGGGTTCTGTATGCGACAGGACTCAGCTTTTTTCAATTTCAAACTGCAACGCTCGCGGTTGTAGTAATCCATATAGTCATCTATCTGTTTCATCAATTCGTCCACCGCAATTCTCCTGCGTTATAGAAACACTCCGTCTTCAGTACGGCAAAGAAACTCTCCATCGGTGCATTGTCCCAACAATTCGCCTTACGTGACATGCTTTGAACCATGGAATGTTGGGCAAGCAATTCCCTATATCCCGCCGTACGGTACAGCACGCCTTGGTCCGAATGAAGCATCGTTCCTTCGCCGGTCAGCCGGGGTGCGGCTTTTTCGAGCATTTCCTTCACCATGTCGCTGTTAGCATTGCGGCTCATGGCGTAGGCGACGATCTCGCGGTTGAACAAGTCCAAGATTGGCGAGAGGTACAGTTTGCCGTCCTTCCCTTTGAGTTCGGTCACGTCGGTCAACCATTTTTCGTTGGGCTTTCGGGCTTTGAACCGGCGTTTGAGGAGGTGTTCCGATATTTCACCCATGGCGGGATGGCGGTAGGCTTTTTTCGCCCGTATAAGGGCTTTCAGCCCCAACTGCTTCATCAACCGCGCCACTTTTTTGCGGTTCCAATCCAATGCTGCGGCAATCCGCCTTTACCCGTAGCGTCCTTTATGTCGCCGGTAGGTTTCGACAGGAGGGCTTTGTCGGCTTCATCGGGGTCGGGTCGGTCTTGGTGGTGGTAGTAAAAGCTGCTTTTGGGCAGGTTTGCGATGTGCAGCAGGTATTTGAGCGGGTGTTGCGCCTCAGTGTTTGGACGGTTTGGCTTTGTCCTTTTCGGTCCGCTTTTGGCTGAGGGTCTTTTAACTCCTTTAGGTAGGCAACCTCTGCGCGCATATAGCACAAC
>CAKMQH010000103.1 GCA_927911515.1 uncultured Neisseria sp. | reverse complement strand
GGTGGCGGCCTTTGAGGATTTGTTCGTCCAGCGCTTTATTTTTTTGGTGCGAATACATACTGGTCAGCGGTACATCCTGATTGAGGGTGTAAACCGCCATTTCAAATGCGGTGAAGTGCGGATAGAGCAGGATGACTTTTTCGCCCGCCGCGAGCGCGTCGTCGAGATGGTATTTGTCTTGATAATGCACGAGTTTGCGCAGCCTGTCGGCGGGCGCGTACCAATACAGGCCGTATTCGAACATCAGCTTCGCCATGTGTTGAAAATGGCGTTTGAGCACGGCTTTTTCGTTGGTCTTCGCTCCATTCGGGAAAGCATTTTTTGAGGTTGGTTTCGCCGACTTTTCGGCGCGGTTTGACGGCGTAATAGGCAAGGATGCCCACTGCGTCGGCGATTTTGTGTATGGCCTTGAAGGGCAGGAGCTGGATGAGGTAGAGGAGGAAAAAGGCGGCTTTCATGTCGTCTGTTGAGGAATGGGGCGGGAAAAAGGGAATTATAACGGAAAGGGCTGTTTTTCAGGCGGATTGAGGCGGGGAAAGAGGAAAGGTTTGGCGACGTTTTAGAAACTGGTGTTTTCAGGAGACACAGCCTGTCCGCAGGCATGGTTTCAAATTTGCCTGCGGATGGGCAGGGTTTGTTATTTGAAAAACGACCGCAGCAGGCTTTGAATTTTTTGTGTGAACCGCAGATGCAGTCGTGTTTCATGCCGGGTAAGGGCGTGGTCGGGTCGATGAAATACCAGCGGTTCGTCGATTTTTACGAAGGCGGATAATTCATGATGGCAGGCTGTTTCCTGACCGTCTTGAAAATAGGCTTTGAATTCGACTTGGGCGTGTTGTTTGCCAACATTGGCGTGTTGCAATACTTCCAAACCCTGCCAATGGGTCGTCTGACTCCATGCCAGCATATCGGCTTGATCGAGCAGGTGTTGCTGGGAAGGGACAGTTGTTTCAACGATATAGGCGATATCGTGCAAAACATAGGCGCTGTATCTGGAGCGCATCAGCTGTTCGGCGGTTTGCGGCAGGTTTTCGTGGCGGTGGAACGGGGCGCAACAGTCGTTATAAGGTTTTCCTGATGAGCAGGGGCAGGTTTGGGGAGCGGTCATTTTGGTTTGGGCTAAGTGGTGTTTGGAAAAGGTTTGCGGTTTGGTTGTCGGGACTCAATCGACTAATTTTTTGCCTAAGATAACAACGTCGGCTTGTTGTTCTCCTAAGTCGCATACGGCGGGCAATCGCCCCCATTCTGTAAAGCCGAACTGGTGAAACAGGTGCAGGCTGGGGTAGTTATGTCCGAAGATGACTGCCAATATGTTTTTAATGCCCAAGGACGGTGCGCGCTCGAGCACATTTTGCAGCAGGATTTTGCCCACGCCGATACCGCGCGCGTCATGACGGACATAGAGGCTGATTTCAGCGCTGATGTGATAGGCATGGCGCGGGTAGTAGTCGCTGAGGCTGCACCAAGCCAAAACCGTGCCTTCGTGATTTTTCAATACATACAGAGGCCGCTTGCCGCCGTGCGCGTCGAACCAAGGTTCGCGTTCGGCAATACTGACGGGCGTCAGGTCAGCGGTGGATTGGCGGGCGGCTATGGTGCTGTTGTAAATCTCGACAATGTCGGGCAGGTCGGTTTTGGCGGCTTCGGTGATGGTGTATTGCATTCAGACGACCTTAACAGGCTATTGAATCAGTTTGGAAACGGTTTTGAAGGCGGGGTGGCGGGCGTCGCCCAACAGTTGGAACAAAATGCTTTCCACATTGGAAACGGTGGCGCGGGCTTCGCGCATTTGCGCCAGCCCGTTTTCTTTGTTTGCGGGGGAACGGGATGTCGTGCATTCAAAGGGGACGTAAACATTGAAACCTTCCAAGCGCAAATCCAATACGGTTTGCAACATACAAATATGGGTTTCTGCACCGATTAAGATGATGTTTTGAACGGCTGCCTGCGTCAAAATCGCGTGCGTTTCGGGCGAAAGGGCGGAGAAACGGGTTTTTTCGATAAAAGGCGTGGTTTCGGGCAGCAGCAGCGATACGGCGGGAACGGTTTTGCCCAAGCCTTTCGGATATTGCTCGGTCACGGCAAACGGGACGCCTAAGGCGTGAAGCCCTTGTATCAGGATGCGGCTGTGGTGCAGCATATCGTCTTTGTCGTGCAGGGCGGGGAGGAGGCGTTCTTGGATGTCGATAATCAGACACAGGGTGTTTTCGGGAGTCATAAATATTCCTTTCGCGCCAAGTGGAGGGTGTATTTCATTATAGCGAAAGCCGCTGCGTCTGTAATGGCTGCGGCTTTTGCGGATGTGCTTTCTGTCGGGACGGGGTGCAAAGCCGGAGGGGATAAAAGACGGTGCGGCAAGATTGTGCAGTATGGGTTTGGGCAGATCTGATGTCAGGAAGGTTTGCAGTCGGTATGGGAAGGTCGAATCCGATTTGACATTTTTCAGACGACCCTTTGCATGAATTTTCTTTCTTAGTTCAAACACAAACTTTTAGGACGGTAGAATGCGATTTGCACTAACCCTTCCCATCTGCTCCTTCAGATGGGATGTCATATAAGGAGCATTTCATAATGAAGAAAATTCTGATTTTGTCTTTACTTGCACTGCCAGTCTTGGCAACGGCGGAAGTCCATTTTTACGGCGATTTGAAAGCCGGAGTGGAAGCTTCCAACACCAAATACGGCAGCCACAGAATTTCCAATAACGGCGTGAGCGACATGGGCAGCTATGTCGGTATGCGCGGTTCGCATCCTATCGGCGGCAGCAATAATGTATTGTGGCAGGTCGAACAAGATACGCCTTTGGGTAAAACCGATGCCAAAGACACTTGGCGGCGCAGCCAAGGCAGCGGAGAGACTTATATCGGCTTCGGTCGTTAAAAGAAATATAGTGGATTAACTTTAAACCAGTACGGCGTTGCCTCGCCTTAGCTCAAAGAGAACGATTCTCTAAGGTGCTGAAGCACCAAGTGAATCGGTTCCGTACTATCTGTACTGTCTGCGGCTTCGTCGCCTTGTCCTGATTT